>LNEA01000419.1 GCA_001464855.1 Rhizobiales bacterium Ga0077530 | reverse complement strand
GACAAGCTGTCCGGCGTGCCGGTATCGAGCCACGCAAATCCGCGCCCCAAGCGTTCGACATTGAGTTCGCCTCGCTCAAGGTAGATCCGGTTGACGTCGGTAATCTCTAACTCTCCTCGCACAGATGGCTTGAGGCGCGCCGCAATCTCGACGACGCGATGATCGTAGAAATAGAGCCCCGTCACCGCCCAACGTGATCGCGGCGACTTCGGCTTCTCCTCGATGGCCTGCGCACGCCCGGAGGCGTCGAAGGAAACGACACCGTAGCGCTCGGGATCTGGCACGTGATAGGCGAAGACGGTCGCACCTGACGGACGTTCGGCGGCCCTATCGAGCGTTTCAATCAGGCTGTGACCGAAGAAAATATTGTCGCCGAGCACAAGCGCGGATCGCTCGGAACCGACATGCTCGGCGCCAATGATATAGGCCTGGGCCAACCCCTCCGGCTTCGGTTGCGCAGCATACGACAGCCTGAGCCCCCATTGATCGCCACTGCCGAGAAGCTGCTCGAACCTTGGCAGGTCGTCGGGTGTGGAAATGACCAAGATGTCTCGAATGCCGGCCAGCATCAACGTGGTCAGCGAATAGTAGATCATCGGCTTGTCATAGATCGGCAAAAGCTGTTTCGAGACCACATGGGTCATCGGATAGAGCCTCGTGCCCTTCCCGCCAGCGAGAACAATGCCTTTCATTCTCGATTTTCCCTGCTACCCACCAGCCGAAGTGATCAGGCCGAGCCTCTCTCCGCCGTAGACGCTCCGCCGCAGCGGTTCCCACCACTCGCGATTGTCGAGATACCACGTGATCGTTTTCTGCAGGCCGCTGGTGAAATTCTCCTGCGCGCGCCAGCCAAGCTCACGCTCCAACTTGGTGGCATCGATCGCATAGCGATGATCGTGACCGGGGCGATCGGCAACGAAGGACACCAGACTGCGCCGCGAAGTACGCGTTGGGCGAAGCTGATCAAGCGCATCGCATATGGCATAAACAACCTCGAGGTTGGTCTTCTCGTTGCGGCCGCCGACGTTGTATTTCTCACCTGGACGCCCATTGGTCAGGATCGCATGGAGCGCCCTGGCGTGATCTTCGACGTAGAGCCAATCGCGAATGTTGGAGCCGTCGCCGTAGACGGGCAGCGGCTTCTCATCGAGTGCATTGAGGATGATGAGCGGAATAAGCTTCTCTGGAAAATGGTACGGACCGTAGTTGTTAGAGCAGTTCGACAGCACCACAGGAAATCCGAAGGTGCGGAACCAAGCGCCCGCGATGTGATCGGCTGCCGCCTTCGACGCAGAATACGGGGAGGACGGGTCGTAAGCCGTCGTTTCGCTGAAGAGACCGTCGGCGCCAAGCGAGCCGTACACCTCATCGGTCGAAACGTGGAGAAATCGAAACGACGCTGCGCGGTCTGGGGGCAAGTGCACCCAATAGGCGCGCGCCGCCTCGATCAGGCAATGTGTACCGAGAACATTCGTGCGAATGAACGCATCCGAACCGTTGATGGACCGATCCACGTGGCTTTCGGCGGCGAGATGCATCACCGCATCTGGGGCGTGCCGCGCGAAGACGTCGTCCATTGCGACACGGTCACAAATGTCGGCGCGGATGAAGACGTATCTCTGGCTGTTCTCAACCGACTTAAGCGAGGTGAGGTTGGCGGCGTACGTCAACTTATCGACGTTGACGACCGTGTTGTCGGTATCCTGCACGAGATAGCGGCAGACCGCAGAACCAATGAACCCCGCGCCTCCGGTGACGATGATCTTCAATGGATTCGCTCCCCGAGACCAACCTCAATCAGAGACCAGCTAGAGCAACCATTCTCCATGTGCTCGGATGGAATTGTCACCGCGAGATCTCGCGAACCAAAAACGGCTCAGCAAGCTCGGCTAGCGGTGGATTGTTCCGGTCCTTCTCAGACAACGTCGCTTCGTTGGATGCTACCGGCCAAGCGATGCCAAGAGCCGGATCGTCAAAGGCAATGCCACGCTCACTTTTAGGTGCGTAATAATCGGTCACCTTATAGATAACCTCGGTATCAGGTTCCAGGGTGCAGAAGCCGTGAGCAAAACCGACGGGAATCCAAAGCTGTGACCAATTCTCGGCCGAAAGCGTGACCGCCACGTGCTGCCCGTAGTGAGGCGATCCCTTGCGAATATCGACCGCAACATCGAAGATAGCGCCACGAACGACCCTGACGAGCTTGCCCTGCGCGTGCGGCTCCACCTGGTAGTGCAATCCTCGAATAACGCCCTTTGCTCGGGACAGCGACTGATTGTCCTGCACGAACTTCGCATCAATCCCACCTGACGAAAGCGCCGAGGCGTTGTAGATCTCAGAGAAGAAGCCACGCGCATCGCGAAATATTGGCGGCGTTATCAATTTGACTTCTGGAATACTCAGAGGCTCAACTCGCAGTGCCATTGCGCGGCGATCTCCATTGCGGCCTTGGTTCTCATGCTCAGTGTAGCGACAGGATGTGATGCCAACAACCGCCGGTGTGGGACGATCCTGACGCTTGGTACGCACACCGCGACGCTATGCGCGGCAACACTGACAAATCGGCCACGATCGTCGAGCGTGTCGTCTCAATGTGAAGCTACGCCCCTGCGGACGACCGCGCGGCGCATCGAAGCCACCCAGGGACGACCCTGCATGGAGGAACCTCTCATGGCGTGGACCTTACTCGTTGCCGCCGGCATTCTGGAAATCGGATGGGCGATCGGCCTCAAATACACAGAAGGTTTCACGCGGCTGTGGCCATCGGTCTGGACGATCGCCGCCATGGCAGCGAGCATGTACCTGCTTGCCCTGGCCGCGCGTACCCTACCGATCGGGACTGCCTACGCTGTTTGGGTTGGGATCGGCGCAGCCGGCGCCATGATCCTGGGTATGGCGCTCCTTGGCGAGCCGAAGACCATTGCGCGCATCGCGTGTGTCGGCCTCATCGTCGCGGGCGTCATCGGCCTCAAGCTCCTGGAGCCAGCCTAATCCTCGTCGCCGCCGAATTAATTGATGTTCGCTGAACCAGATTGCCGGCTTCGGCGACGTACCGCTGGGGCCCGTTCACCTTCGGTCCGGCATTAACGGATCGCGGCCGCAATTCGTGCGATATGGTAGTGCCAGATCGTTCATTGTGTGTTCGCCAGCCACGCGCGATCATTCAGGCATTCTTCGATGAACCTTTTTTCATCTCGCGACGACAGAGCCATTAGATCCAGGTTGCGCCATGCATGACCAGGTCGACGACCGGCAACTGATTACGCGAATTGCGGGTCACGACCAATCGGCCCTGCGGGCGCTGCTCGGGCGACATCAATTGCGCGTCTACCGGTTCGTGTTGCGTATCGTCCGCCGGGAGGCCGTCGCCGAGGAGGTGGCAAATGAGGTTTTTCTCGAGGTGTGGAAACATGCCGGCAACTACGAGGGCCGCTCGTCGGTCGGAACGTGGCTGCTGTCTGTCGCCCATAACCGTGCCGTCAGCGCGCTGCGCAAGCGACGCGAGGAAAGCTGGGACGAAGACGCCGCAAGCAACTTGGAGGACGAGGGCGATAACCCCGAAGTCTCGCTGCAAAAGGTCAACAAGGCCGAGCAGATGCGCGAATGCATCGCAAAGCTTTCAACCGAGCACCGAACGATCATCGATCTCGTCTACTACCACGAGAAATCGATCAACGAAGTGAGCGAGATTTTGGATATCCCCCTGAACACCGTGAAGACGCGGATGTTCTACGCCCGCAAGAAGCTCTCCGAGCTGCTGCAGGCGGCCGGTATCGACAGAGGTTGGCCATGACCGCGACCCAGGAACAGATGTCGGAGCGCGAGGAAATCGAGATGCTGCTGCCGTGGTATGTGACGGGGCGCCTCGATGCCGCTGACACAGCCCGCGTCGCAGCCTACCTCGAGCGCCATCCGGAGGTGCGCAGCCAGATCCCGCTCGTCCGCCAGGAGCTGAGCGCCACCGTTGCCGGCAACGAAGCAATTCGGGCTCGGCTGGCGTCCGCCGAGACGCTGATCGCGGGAGCTGCGTCTCCGACCGAGCGTGTTCTGTCGTGGCTGTCGCGCACCATCCGACCGGCACGAGGCCTCTTTACGTCACCGACACCCGGAGCGGTTCGCTGGGCTGCGGCGGCAGCGGCGGTGATCATCTGTTTGCAAGCCGCGGGGCTCGCGACGCTGCTGAGCCGAGACGGATCCACCTATGGCACTGCGTCACGGCCGGGGCTCGAGGCAACGCAACCGGCGGTCGCCATGATCGCCTTTACGGACGATGCCACGATGACGACGATTGCTCGCGTGCTCGACGAGCATCGCCTGCGGATTGTCGACGGCCCGCTGCCGGGCGGCTTCTACAGCGTCCGGTTCGCCGACGAAGCAACGGCCGCCGAGCAGCAGCGCCGTCTAGGCGCGATCGCCACGCGCAAGGACATTGTCAAAGCGGTGCTACCGAGGCGCTAAGGATTGGATGCGTGCCATGGGTGTCATACCTACTCGATGGGTGTCACGGCTGAGCCGGCTAGGCTGCGCGTGCGCCGCGGCGGCCGCACTGTTGGTGCTCGACGGTGCTGCCGACGCGCAATTTCGCGACGGTGCATCGGCCCAGGCGCCGCGCGCCGTGCCGGGCCGCCGTTTGGTCCGCCCCGTCATTCGCGTGCGCCCGCGACGCGACGCCCGCCTCCCCAATCGCCGCGACACCTCGGGCCCGCGCCGCACCGGGCGTCCCGATCGCCCGCCGCCGCCGAAGCGCGTCGGCAAGACCACGACCACACCGCCCTGTGGCACCCGCGGCGCGCGGCCCTGCCCTGGCGGCACGAGGCCGCCGGGCCGAGTCACAACGACGACGCCAACTCCACCGTGCGGCATCCGCCGCGCCGGTCATACATTCCGGCCCTGCAGGGGGGGCGGCGGCAATCCGCTGGTTGCGATTCCGGTCCCCGGATCGGATGATGGCGGCCCCTACTTGCGCTCGCTCGACACCCGCCAGGAGCGGACGCCACCGACGCGTGCCGTCACCGCGAACCCCGCCGCAGCCCGCCAATTGCTCGTGCTCCTCGCACAGGATCAGCCAGCGGCAGTCGAGGACCAGATCGCCAGCGCCTATCGCCTTCAACGCCTCAGCGGATCGGAGATCCCGCTGCTCGGCGCTCGTGCCCAGGTCTATCGCATCGACGACCGACGCCCGGTCCAGTCGGTCATCGCGGCGCTCGCCGCCGATCCGCGCGTCATGCTGGTGCAGCGCAACCTCGTCTACCAGCGCCAAGCGACCGCGGGCAGTGACGCGATCCGCGCCGCGCAGTACGGCCTCGACAAGATCGGCGCGCCCCGCGCTCACGAACAGTCGACCGGCCGGGGTGTCAAAATCGCGGTGATCGACACCGGCATCGACGCCGAGCACCCCGATCTCAAGGGCGCCGTCGTCGAGTCCTTCGACGCGACGGGCAGTAGCGAGCCCCGCCCCGACATGCACGGCACAGCTATCGCCGGCATCATCCGCGCACGCGGCCTCGTGTTGGGTGTGGCGCCGGACGCGACCCTGCTCGCCGCCCGCGCCTTCGAGACCGCACCGCGGCGCGGACTGCCGGAGTCGACGAGCTATATCCTGCTCCGCGCGCTTGATTGGTCGGTGCGTAAGGGCGCCAACGTCGTCAATCTCAGCTTCAGCGGCGACCGCGACCCGGCGATGGAGCGCGTCATCGCCGAAGCGGTTAAACGCAACGTGATCCTGGTCGCGGCCGCAGGCAACGGTGGACCCAAGGCGGCGCCGTCCTATCCTGCCGCCTATTCGAACGTCATTGCGGTAACGGCGCACGACAGCGGAGACCACCTCTACTCTCACGCCAATCACGGAGGCTACATTGCCGTCGCTGCGCCAGGCGTCGACATCCTCGTGCCGATCCTGAAGCGCGGGCACATGTTCATGTCGGGAACGTCGATGTCATCGGCTTATGTGGCCGGCATCATCGCATTGCTCTTGGAGCGGTCGCCCAATCTGTCGGCCGAGCGCGCCAAGCAAATCTTGATGGAGACCGCCGATGATCTCGGTCCACCAGGTCGCGACGACGCTTTCGGCGCGGGCCGTGTCGACGCTCCAGCAGCCCTGGAGGCCATGGCCGGCGGCGCCAGGGAAGTTGGCGCGCGGCAATAACCACCCGTTGTTTTCACGCGAACGGTAATGGACCGCGGAACGATCCGATCGGCACCAGATGCGTGATCAGCCCGGTGCCAGCCGTCCAATGATGGAGCAGAAGCGCCGGCGGCTCCACGTAGGATGCCGACGTCGCATCGGGATCGAGCCGCAACGCGATCGCCGTCGTGGTGCTGGGTGCCGTGCACAGCATCGTGCCGCCGAAACGGACCTGCATGAAGCGATGGATGTGGCCGCAGACGATGCGTTCGACTGCCGGATAGCGCGCGACCAGCTCGGCTAGTCGATCGCCACGGCGGCAGTTGTATTTATCGATATAGGGGATGCCGCTCACGATCGGCGGCTGGTGCATCATGACAAGCGTGGGGCGATCGGGCTCGCGCGCGAGCGTCGCATCGAGCCAGGCCGCAGCCGCCTCGTCGAAGTCGCCGTGATGCAGACCGGGGATTGTGACATCGAGACCGATGAGGCGCACCGGCCCCACATCCGACGCGGCGAAATGGAGCGGACCTGCGGCCGGCATATAGCCGTGGTCGGGAAAGGCCCGCCGCATCGCCTCCCGCTCATCGTGATTGCCGGGGATCATCAGGAGCGGTTGCCGGATCGCCGCGAGCAATTCGCGCGCGAACGCATATTCCTCGGCCGTGCCGTAGTCGACGAGATCGCCGCTGAGGATCACGACATCCGGCTGCGGCGTCAGCCCGTTGAGGTGCTCGACGGCGGCAGCGAACATCGCGTTCGCGTCCACCAGATCCTGATAGAGCACGCCTTTCGGACGCAGGTGCGGGTCAGAAATCTGGGCGATGAGCATGGCGGGGGGTTACGACTCGAGTCCCTTCACCCACGTCGAGGGCTTGCCTTCGAAGCCGGACTTCGCGCGCCGCGCCAACCAGTAGCGCATCGGCGGCGGCACCATCAGGAAATCCGGATCAGCGCCGAGCTTCTGCGCCGCGTCCATCGCCCAGTTGGGATTGTACATCAGCTCGCGCGCCAGTGCGACGAGGTCGGCGCGGCCCTCGACGAGGATTGCCTCGGCCTGATCGGCGTGGACGATATGGCCGACCGCCATCGTCTTGATGCCGGCTTCCTTGCGGATTTTCTCGGCGTACGGCACCTGATAGCCGTACTTCTTCGACCGTTCGCCATCCATCGGCGAATACTTGAGCGTGCCACCGGACGAGCAGTCGATCACGTCGACGCCCTTCTCCCGCAGCAGCCGCGACAGGCGCACGCTCTCCTCGGGTCCCCAACCCGCGTCATCCTCGCAGGAAAGCCGCATGAACAGCGGTTTCTCGGCCGGCCATATCGAGCGCACATGCTCGGCAACCTCGACCGCGAACCGCATCCGGTTCATCTCGTTGCCGCCATACATGTCAGTGCGCTGGTTGGCGACCGGCGACAGGAACTGATGGATCAGATAGCCGTGGGCGCCGTGGATCTCGAGAATGTCGAAGCCCGCTTTGTCGGCGCGCTCCGCCGCCTCGCCCCACTTGCCGACCATATCGCGCACTTCGTTGTGCGAGAGCGCGCGCGGTACCGGTGAATTATCGTCGTGCGCGATCGCGCTCGGTGCCACGAGCTCCCACCCGTCCCAGTCGTAGACCTCGGGCTCGTCGCCTTTGAGGGGCTTGCCACCTTCCCACGGCCGCGACAGCCGCGCCTTGCGGCCGGAGTGGCCAAGCTGGATGGCGGCGACCGCGCCCTGCTGCTTGATGAAGGTGGCGCAACGCGCAAAACCCGGAATGAAACTATCGTCCCACAGCGCCGTGTCACCGACCGTGCCGCAGCCATTGCGCGCGACTTTCGTCGACTCCATCATGACAAGTCCAGCGCCGCCCGCCGCATAGCGGCCCGCATTCATGAGATGCCAGTCGGTCGTCTGGCCGCGGTCCGCCGAATACTGGTGCATCGGCGCGACGACGACGCGGTTCTTGAGCGTGACGGACCTGATTTCGAGCGGCGTGAACAGCAGCGGCTTGGTCATTGCGGCGTCCCTCCCGATGGCGCGTACGCCTTGATGCGGTCTCCCCGATGCATGGTTATACCCGACAGACGCACAACGGGAAGGGATGACCGCGCCGGCGATCCACGCTAGTTTTCCGGGCAGGGAAGAAACGAACATGAAGGGCTGGAAGAATATGGCCAAGCCGGCACGCTATGCAGTCCAGATCGGCGCCGTAGATGCCGAGGGCGCCAGCGACTTGACGCTCTATCGCGAGGCAGTCGGGGACGCACGGCTCGCCCAGCGCCTCGGCTACGACGCAGTGTGGCTCGTCGAGCATCATTTCTCGGACTACTACCCGACGCCCAATCCACTCATGTTCATGTCGCACATCGCAGCCGCCTGCCCCGGACTCGGGCTCGGCACGTCGGTGATGGTGCTGCCGTGGTACGACCCCGTCCGCTTCGCCGAAGACGTCTCGATGCTGTGCACGCTGACGGAAGGGCCGCTGCACATCGGCATGGGACGCGGTACCGCAAAGCTCGAATACGACGCGCTGCGGGTGCCGATGACGGAGGCTCGCGACCGCTTCCGTGAGTGCTGGGAAGTGATGCAGCTCGCGCTCGCCGGAAAGCCGTTTCGCTATCACGGCCGTCATCTGAAGCTCGACCGTGAGATCATCGTGCGTCCGGTGCTCGGCGACAAGAAGCCGAATTTCTATGGCGCCATCGGCAGTCCCGAGAGCGCGGAGATCATGGCCGACCTGGGCCTGCCGCCGCTGTCGCTCTCACAATTCCCCGACTATCTGTTGCTGAAAATTCTTGCGCGGTGGCGGACGCGCGCGGCGTCGTTGGGGCATCCGACCGATGTGACGCTGCCGATCAGTTGCAAGTGCTTCATCGGCGACTCCGATGAGGAGGCACGCGCCGAGGCGCGCCATCACCTCTCGCGTTTCTACAAGCTCCAGGCGGAGCACTACACCGTCGACAGCACGCCGTGGTCGGACATCGAAGGCTACCAGCAGTTCGCGAAGATCTTCGGCGGCATGAAGGAGATGGCGGACCCCGCCAAGATCGACCCGATCCTCGACCGCAACCTCGTCGGCTCGCCGGAGACTGTCGCCGAGAAGATCACTCAGTTGCGCAGTCTCGGCTTCGACTATTTCATCGTCTCGAACGCGACAGCCGGCGTGACGCGTGAAGCGCGCCACCGCATGATGCGTCGTTTCACCGAAGAAGTTGTGCCGATGGTCGATCGCGCGAAAGTGCCGGACGCGCCGACTTTCCCCGCACGCGCCGCCGAATAGTAAAGCACCTAGGATCGCGGATAGCCGCGCACGCGAGCGAGCAGGTCACGGAGCGGATCGTTGGTCCAGGCCCGCAGCAGGAAGTCATGGTGGTTGGCGTCACTCGCCGCCGGCACGATGGCGATACTGCCGGGCTCCAGACGAGCTGGCACTGCATCCTGCACGGTGAGCCCGCGCTCGGTGAGGACCGTTTTCAGCTCCTTGTTCCGCCCCTCGGTGGAACTCGTGTAGGTGCTGACGAGAAACGTGGTCCGATCGCGCGCGACCCAATCGGCGAACACGTTCATCTCGCCATAAGCTGCGTCGAGGAGCACGACACCGCGCAGCCGCCGCCCGAGATCACCGTTGCGGATCGCCCAGGCGGCCGGGCTGACGCCACCGCTATAGGCGACGATCACTACGGGTAGGTCGGCGAAACTTGCCTCGGAACGCGGATCGCCGTGCATCGCAGCTAGCCGTCCCGCCGCCTCGTTGATGAACTGGCGCAGCCCACCGCGCTGCCAGAGTTTCCCAGCACTCGAGTCGGAGGCGTTGACCGCGAACTGCGGCGCCACCAGCACAGCGTTGGTCCTCGACATGGAAACCTGCCACGGCACGCGCTGACGCATGAACACGTCCTGGCGCAGGTTTGCCCGATGGCCATGGAAATAGAGAACGATCAGACCGGGCCGGCGAATGTCGAAGCCTTTGGGGATGTGCAGCAAGACACGCGGATCGTTGTAACGCTCGTCTTCCCAATAGACGCGGCCGTACGGGGTGCGGTGGAAGCGACGACCGTCCTCGGCTGCTTCGAGAAACGGCCGCTCGCCGGTCGGCATCATGCCATTGTAGGGGAACGGCGCAGAATTCAGAGCCGCCAACCGCGTGACCGATTTCGGCAGCGGACCATGTCGCGAATGGACCGCGTGCGGGGTCGGCACGACGGTGGCGATCCAGCCGCTGCTGGCGACACGGCGCTGCGGATGCTGTTGGGCGGAGGCTTGAGCAGACAGGAGGCCAATAAAACCGGCGAACGCCGCGACGAGCCATCCGCACACGCGAACGGAGGCGGCACAACGCCACGCCCCTGCGATCTGGTCGGAATATCTGCCGCCTGTCCCCATACCGCGCTGGTGTTCCCGGCTATGCCACGCGCAATGCTCCGCGCGTCATGCTTCTCCCCGGCACTAAGCCCGGCCTAAATTTAGGTCCGATTCTTGGCCAGAACGTGGTTAGTAAATCGTCAATGCGCCGGCAGTATAAGCGGGTGTGACCTCGCGGCCAGCGTCGCCTTCACTGCTGCCGGCGGGTCTCACACATTACGTTGTTCACAACTTTAGCCTCCGCTAAGGTGCGCCGCGTTTCCTCAAGCATGTAGCGAGTATCGATGGCTTCCGCTGACAGATCCGACCCGGCCCCCTCGAGCGAGGCCGGTCCCGCCAGCGTCACCTTCACCACAGCTACGGCTCTTGCGGTCGCCGACATGATCGGCATCGGTGTATTTACGAGCCTCGGCTTCCAGGTCATCGACCTGCCGTCGGGCTTCACCGTCATTACGCTATGGACGCTGGGTGGTCTCGTCGCGCTGTGCGGCGCGCTCTCCTATGCCGAACTCGCCACCGCTCTGCCGCGTTCCGGCGGCGAATACAATTTCCTGTCGCGCATCTATCATCCGGCGCTCGGCTTTCTCGCTGGCTGGGTCTCGGCGACTGTCGGCTTCGCGGCGCCAGTCGCGCTCGCCGCAATGGCCCTCGGAGAGTACTTCGGCGGCATCGTGCCCGGCGTCCCGAAAATTCCCATAGCGCTGGCGGCAGTGTGGGGCGTGACGCTGGTGCTGCTGAGCGGCGCCAAACCGAGCGTGCTGTTCACGAACGTCGCCACCTATCTCAAGGCCGCGCTCATTCTCGTACTCATTGTCTGCGGTTTTGCCATGGGCACGCCGCAGCCGGTATCGTTCGCACCGTCGTCCGCCGACCTCAGCTACATCATCAGCGCACCGTTCGCGATCAGCCTGATGTACGTGATGTATTCCTACTCGGGCTGGAACGCGGCCACCTACATCGCCGACGAGATCAAGGATCCGGAGCGCACGCTGCCGCCGGCGCTGGTCGCTGGCGTGATCATCGTGATGGTGCTCTACGTCGCGCTCAACGCCGTGTTCCTCTACACGACACCGATCAGCAAGCTCGCCGGCCAGATCAACGTCGGCCTGATCGCGGGCGATCATATCTTCGGCCCCGGCGGTGGACGTGTCGTCGGCGGGCTCATCTGCTTCGGTCTGATCTCGGCGATCACGGCGATGATGTGGATCGGGCCTCGCGTCACAATGGTGATGGGCGAGGATCTGTCGGCGCTGTCCTACTTCGCCAAACGGTCCGCTTCGGGCGTGCCGGCCCGGGCGCTGGTCCTACAGCTCGCGGTCGCCTCGGTGCTGGTACTGACGCAGACCTTCGAGACGGTCCTGAAATTCGTCCAGTTCAGCCTGCTGTCATGCTCGATGCTGGCGGTCGTCGGCGTCATCGTATTGCGGATCACCCAGCCCAATCTGCCGC
Source organism: Rhizobiales bacterium Ga0077530 (assembly GCA_001464855.1). Lineage (GTDB taxonomy): Bacteria > Pseudomonadota > Alphaproteobacteria > Rhizobiales > Hyphomicrobiaceae. The sequence continues at coordinate 5,228 of LNEA01000419.1, read as the reverse complement.
GACCGTTCCGCGTGTGGGCCTATCCGTTAACCCCAATTATCTTCGCCGTGGTGACCCTCTTCATCCTGGTCTATCTGGTGCGTGGACAGCCGATGGAGTCGCTGGCCGGGCTCGCGCTCATGCTGACCGGTCTTATCGTCTTCGCGCTCTCATCGCGGCGACCACGCCCCAACACTGGCCTCAATACCTGAACGGAGCACGTCTCTCATGATTACGCAGTTGGCCGCCCTCAGCCGGTGGACAGGGTCGATCGCGACGGCACTGGTCATCCTCACCGGCGCGGCCCCAGCGCAGGCTCCTAAAGAGTCCGCGCCCAACGACATGGCGCGGTTCCTCGCGGGAATGCCGCCCGCTGAGGGCTCGCCGCTTGCCGAGGCCGCGCGCCAGCCTGCATGGCGACGCCATGCAGAAGCGATGGATGCCGCCTGGGCCAACATCGAAAAGCGGCAGTTGTCGAAGATCCGCACGTGGACCGCCGCCGAGCTGACGAACCCGAGCCCCGTGCTCTACTACATGTTCAGCGGCCCGGATTTCCTGTACGCCGACGCCTTCTTTCCGAGCGCGACGACCTACGTGATGGCGGCGCTCGAGCCGTCGGGTCCGGCACCGGAGCTGCGGCGCGCGCGGGGCGACTCCCTCAGCTATTCGCTGGCGCAATTGCGCTCATCGCTCAACTCGATCCTCAACTACAGCTTCTTCCGCACCCGCGAGATGCGCACGACGCTCGGCGAGAATTCGTTCAGCGGCACGCTGCCGATCCTCTACATTTTCCTCGCACGCACCGGCAAGACGATCGACGAGTTGAGCTTCTACGACATCACCGAGGACGGATCGCTGGTCGCGCCGGGCGCAGGCGTGCCGAAAGATGCAGCGAGCGTCGCCAAGATCTTGTTTACCGGCAGTGATGGCAAGCAACGCACGCTCTACTACATTCGCACCGACCTCTCGAACGGCGGCTGGCGCAAGGGTGGCTTCAAGGCTTTCTCCGACAAGCTCGAGCCGGGCGACGCGCTGATCAAGAGCGCGTCATACCTCCTGCACAGCGGCGCATTTTCCGACGTCCGCGACTATCTCCTCGCGCGGTCGAAGCGTCTTGTCCAAGACGACTCCGGCGTTCCCCTCACCTACTTCAAGAAGGAAGAGTGGACCTTGCGCCCCTACGGCCGTTATCTCGGACCGATCGCTCTCTTCCCGAGCAATCACCAGTCTCGCCTCGGCGAGCTTTTCCGGCGCGAGAATGCGCCGCGGATCGACTTCGGGATCGGCTATCGCTTCCGGGCCAACGAGTCGAACGTGCTCGTTGCGGACAAGCTGAAGGTTGAAGCTGCCCGCTGACAGGGACGCCCGCCGCCGATCGTGGTTCGGAAATTTAGGCGGGTACATCAGCCCATATCGTCGATAGCCCTGCCTATCCGGCAATTGAACCGGCTGTTTGCCGTTGCTAGGTTCACGCCTCCACCCAGCGTGCACCTGCAACGGCTTCGAGGCCAGAATGCTGCTCATCGGAGTCAACCGCTCGCCGTTCACCCGTCGCGTCGCGATCACGCTGACAATCTATGGCCTATCGTTCGAGCAGCAGGAGCTTTCGGGTTTCGACAATCGGGCCGATGTGCGCGCGAGCAATCCGCTCGGCCGCATCCCCGCGCTGGTGCTCGACCGCGGCGAGGCGCTGGTCGACAGCAGCGCTATCATCGATCATCTCGACGAAATCTACGGCCGAGAGCGGGCGTTGACACCGGCTGCAGGGCCGGATCGCCGCGCTGTCCTAAAGGCTGCCGCGATCATGATGGGCGCGTGTGACAAAGGGCTCCAAGCAGCCTACGAGAGAAATCACCGCCCGCCTGAAAAGGTGCACCAACCGTGGATTGACGACTGCACCGCGCAGATGATCGAAGCGCTGGCTGCGGCGGAGGCAATGATCGACCCACGCCAATCGTACTTGCTGCTTGGGCGCCTCACGCAGGCGGATATCACCGCTTTCGTCGCCGAGCGTCTCGCTCGCGTCGGCCTTCGCGTCGACACCAACAAGCGGATGCCGCGCCTACGTGAGCTCACCAAGAGACTGGCGAAGGAGCCTGCCTTCCGTTCCACCGAACCCGGGAGCCCCGCATGACCACCGCATTGGTCTGGCACGAGAAGCTGATGTGGTTCGACACCGGCACCTTCGCCGGTCCGATGCCGGCTGGCGGTTGGGTCCAACCGGGCGAGGCCTCGGAGAACCCCGAGGCCAAACGGCGCATCAAAAACCTGCTCGACGCCACCGGCATGACCGCCCGCATGACAACCATCATGCCGGCGCCGGCAACGGATGAGGACATCCTACGCGTTCATACAGCCGCCTATCTGGCCAAGGTGAAGACACTATCAGGTGGTTACGGCGGCCAACTCGGCATCAGCGCCTTTATTGGCCCCGGCGGCTATGAGCTGGCACTGCTCTCGGCCGCGTCGACAACGCCTATGCCTTCACACGCCCACCGGGCCATCACGCCGAGCCTGACGGCGGAATGGGCTTCTGCGTCTTCGCCAACATCGCGATCGCGGCGCGCCATGCCATGGCTCGCCACGGCCTCAAACGGATCGCGGTCGTCGACTGGGACGTCCATCACGGCAATGGCACCCAGGCCTGTTTCTATGACGACCCGAGTGTCCTCGCGATTTCGATCCATCAGGACGGCAATTTCCCGCAGGTCGACAGCGGTACCATCGCGCAGACCGGCGCCGGCGCCGGTATCGGCGCGACGATCAATATCCCGCTCCCCGCAGGGTCCGGCACCGGCGCCTACCGCGCCACGTTCGACCGCGTCGTGCTGCCGGCACTCGCCCGCTTCAAGCCCGACTTGATCTTCGTCGCCAATGGCCTCGATGCCGGCAACAACGATCCGCTCGGGCGCATGATGCTGCAGCCCGACGACTTCAGATGGATGACCGCGGCGGTACGAGACGCGGCGGCGCGGCTCTGCGGGGGTCGGCTGGTGCTCGCCCACGAAGGCGGCTACAGCGCTTTTACCGCGCCATTCCTGGCACTACCGATTTTCGAGGAGCTGAACGGCGCCCCTTCCGGCATCGAAAATCCGATGTCGGCCCGCTTCGCCAAGCTCGCTCCGACCGTTCTCCTGCCTCACCAGGAGGCCGTCGTGGAAGCGGCGCGTTCAGCCGCAGGGCTCGGGGCCTGACATCCGCCCCTGACCGAGGTCGCAAGTCCAATGGGGAGACGAGCGACCTCGATCAAGCATTTGCGGTATTTTTGGCACCCTCGCCACCTGATGTGAGAAATCTGCCGCGAGCAACGACGGATACCTTCTTCATCCGGCGTTCTTCCTTTTAGAGCCGCTCTGTCATAGGTTGTGGCCGCCCGAATTACGGGGCGACCGCGCGTGCGGACAATCGGCCAGACGCAATTTTATCAAGGCGGGGCGAGAGAAAGCACACCTATGCGCAGGTTGTTTGTGATGGCCGCGGTGGTGGCGACGGTGGGGGTGACAGCTTGGGTTGCCTATCCTCCCGCACGGGACTGGCCGGGCATCCAGCAAATCAGCAATTTAGTCGGCACCCCACCGGCCAAGAATGCCACGACGGCGACGCCCGGTAAGAAGGGTGGTCGGGCACAATCGCCGCCGGTGCCGGTAGCGGCTGCCACGGCTGTGACTGCCGAGATGCCTGTCGTCCTCTCGGCGCCGGGAACGGTCGAGCCATTCGCCACCGTCGGCGTGAAGACCCGCGTCGATGGGCAGGTCTCCGAGATCGCTTTCAAGGAGGGGCAGGAAGTCAAGGCGGGCGACGTTCTCTTCCGTCTCGATGATCGCCTGATCCGAGCCCAGATCCGGCAGGCCGAAGCCAACATCACGCGCGACAAGGCAGCCCTGGTTGATGCCGAAGCCATCCTGAAGCGCCGCGAAAGCCTCGTGGCAAAAGCTATCGTCTCGGAAGCCGCGACCGAGACTCAACGTAGCGCCGTCGAAGTGCTGAAAGCGTCGATCGCCGCCGGTCAGGCACAGCTTGAAGGCTGGCGCACACAGCTCGACTATCTCACCATTGCAGCGCCGATCCCCGGACGAACCGGCGCGGTCAAGACCGAGCTCGGCTCAAATGTTCGCGCCGCTGATACCAACGCGCTTGTCGTCATCAATCAAACGCGGCCCATCACCGTCACCTTCGCGGTGCCGCAGGTGGATCTCGCAACGCTGCGGCGCGCACTCGCGTCGCGCTCTGAGGCCACAATCCGTGTCACCGGCGAAACCATGACCGAGACGACCGGCAAAGTCGTTTTCATCGACAACCAAGTCGACAAGACAACCGGTACGCTGCTCGGCAAGATCGAAGTCGCGAATGACAACGAAGTGCTCTGGCCCGGCCAGGCTGTCGACGTCGATCTGGTCGTCGAGCGACGCCCTGGTTACGTCGCCGTGCCGTCGAGTGCGGTCCTGCCATCCCAGACGGGGATGATCGCCTGGGTCATCAACGAGCAAGGCACGGTGGCACCGCGACAGGTCGAGCTTCAGCGCGTCATCGGAGCAACCGCCTACCTCAGCGACGGCCTCAACGCCGGCGAGGTCGTCGTTGCCGACGGTCAGTTGCGGCTCTCGTCCGGCGCGGCAGTGACCATTCGCGATCCGAGCAAGTCCGGCACTCCGCCCCCCGCTCGACGCGGCCCGCCATCCTCTGCGACGGGCGAGATCGAGCCGGCGACACCTAACCTTCCGACCAAACAGCCGAGCGACGGCGCATCCAAAGCCACGCGCGGATAACGTGACGATGTCGTGCCGCTGCCGCGCCCCCGGCACGGCATGTCCGGGACTTCTTCCAAAGGGGTGATCGATGAAGATCTCGGAACTCTGCATTCGTCGTCCGGTGATGACGACGCTGCTGATGGCCTCGATCGCGTTGGCCGGTCTCTTCGCCTACGGGCAGCTCCCGATCGCGGCCATTCCGCGGATCGACGTGCCGACGATCACCGTCTCCGCCCAGCTCCCGGGAGCCAGCCCCGAAACGATGGCGATCTCGGTCGCGGCGCCGCTCGAACGGCAATTTGCCACCATTGCCGGCATTACCAACATCACCTCAGCCAGCGTCGAAGGCGGTACGAACATTACGCTCGAGTTCGCCCTCGATCGCAGCATCGATTCCGCCGCACTCGATGTGCAGTCTGCCATCTCTGTCGCGACGCGAAGTCTGCCCGAGGAAATGCCGGCGCCACCAAGCTTCCGCAAGGTCAACCCAGCCGATAGCCC
>LNEA01000418.1 GCA_001464855.1 Rhizobiales bacterium Ga0077530 | reverse complement strand
ACGTCGTGGCCCGGCGACATCTACTGGATCGTCGGCGGGTTGCCCAAGGAAGGTGGCATCGCGCCGCTCTCGCCCTACTTTTCGCGTGTCGCCAAGGCTTATCTGATCGGCCAGGCAGCGGATGAATTCGCGCGCACGCTCGACGGACACGTGCCCTACGAGCGGTGCGGTACGCTCGACAAGGCTATTATCGCGGCGGCGCGCGACGCGTCGGCAAGCGATGCCGCCGAGCCGGTGGTATTGCTCTCGCCAGCCTGCGCGTCCTACGACCAATTTCGCAGCTATGGCCACCGCGGCGACGTTTTCCGCGATCTAGTGGTGCGCCTGATTGCGGATCATGGCGAGGGCCATGGATGAGGTTTGCCCGCGACGACCGCAGCATCGTTGCCGAGTGGTGGTTCTCGATCGATCGGCTGTTGCTCGCGGTGGTGCTGACGCTGATCGCAGTGGGCGTCGTGCTGTCGCTGGCTGCGAGCCCGGCCGTCGCGACGCGCAAGGGATTGCCGACCTACTTTTTCGTCGAGCGCCATCTCGTGTTCGCGGCGACCGGAATCGTCCTGATGCTGGCGGTGTCGTTTCTCGAGCCGCGCAGCGTGTTGATGCTAGGGGGCGGCGTTCTCGCGGTGTCGCTGGTGCTGATGCTAGTCGCGACGCTCTATGGCCCCGAGGTCAACGGCGCGCGACGCTGGGTCCGCTTCGCCGGCTTCTCGCTCCAGCCGTCGGAATTCGCCAAGCCCGCTTTCGCGATTGTGACCGCATGGTTGTTCGCCGAGGCGCGCACGCGGCCGGGCGCGAGCATGATCTGGTGGGCGGTCGGTCTTTACTGCGTCGCGTCGGGCCTGCTGCTGCGCCAACCCGACGTTGGACAATGGTTCCTGCTGACCCTCGTGTGGGGCGCACTGTTTTTCATCTCGGGCCAGCCGCTGCTGTGGGCAATCGGTTTCGGCGGCATTGGTCTCGGCGGACTTGCGGTCGCCTATGTGAATTTTGCCCATGTGCGCGGCCGAATTGCCCGTTTTCTCGATCCCGCTTCGGGCGACACCTTCCAGACCGATCGCGCGATCCAGTCGTTCGCGGAGGGCGGGTTCTTCGGCCGCGGCCCCGGCGAGGGCACGATCAAGTCGGTACTGCCGGACGCACATACCGATTTCATCTTTGCGGTGGTCGCCGAGGAATACGGCGCCATCGCGTGCCTGCTGCTGCTCGGGCTGTACGCATTTGTCGTCGCACGGGCGCTGACGCGATACAGCCATCGGCGCGACCCGTTCACGCAGCTCGCCGTGCACGGCCTGGCATTGCTCATCGCGATGCAGGCGGCGATCAACATGGCCGTCAACGTCGGCCTCATTCCGGCGAAGGGCATGACGCTGCCGTTCATCTCGGCGGGTGGATCGTCGATGCTTGCGGCGTCTTTGGCGGCCGGGATGCTCCTGGCTCTGGTACGTCGCCGGGCCGATCCGATGCCTGTGAGCCGGCCAAAGGTCGCGAGTACGTTGCCGCCGATTGGCCGCAATGGCCGCAGACGTTAACGGCTCACGGAAGGGAGAGAACGTGGGGGAGAAGTCGGTCATGCTGGCCGCGGGCGGGACAGGCGGACACCTGTTTCCGGCGTTCGCGCTGGCTGAGGAGCTGGGGCGTCGCGGGATCGCGGTGGACCTCGTCACCGACGATCGTGGCGATCGCTACGGCACCGGCTTTCCTGCGCGCGCGATTCATTCGGTGCCATCGGCGACACTCGCGGGGCGGTCAGTGGGAGCCGTTGCAAAGACCGGCCTCGCGTTGATGTCCGGCGTGCGTGTGGCGTACACGCTGCTTGGCAAGGTGAAGCCGGGTGCGGTCATTGGCTTCGGTGGGTATCCGACATTTCCTCCGCTCGTCGCGGCCAAGCTGCGGCGCATCCCGACCGCCATTCACGAAGCGAATGCTGTCCTCGGCCGCGCCAACAAGATGCTCGCGCCGCGCGTCTCGCGCATTGCCACGTCGTTCGAGAAGACCGCGCTCCTCGCGGACTCACTCGCGTCGAAAGTGCGGTTCACCGGGAACCCGGTGCGCGATATCGTGATCGACTGGAGCGCGCGGCCGTACCGAGCGGCCGCGGCGGGTGAGCCGTTCAATCTCGTCGTGTTCGGTGGCAGCCAGGGCGCGCGCTATTTCTCCGAAGCACTGCCGCCGGCGATCGCGCGGCTGACATCCGATCAGCGGGCCCGCTTGTGCATCGTGCAGCAGTGCCGCGAGGAGGATATTGCGGATGTGCGGGCGGCATACGACGCGGCGGGCGTCGTGGCGGAACTCGCGACGTTCTTCAGGGATCTGCCCGAACGAATGGCGGGCGCGCACCTCGTCATTGGCCGCGCAGGCGCATCGACCGTCGCCGAGTTGACTGTTCTCGGGCGGCCCTCTGTGCTGGTGCCGCTGCCGAACGCCCTCGACAATGATCAGCTCCGCAACGCCATCCGGGTCGCGGATTCCGGCGCAAGCTGGTGCCTGGAACAGAAGCATCTTGCTCCGGAAATTCTTGCTGAAACAATCGGTTCGCTCATGGATCAGCCGGCGGTGTTGACCGCTGCGGCCGATGCGGCGAAGCGTCTCGGGCGGCCAGATGCAGTGGTGCGGCTCGCCGATCTCGCCGAAGAGTTGATTGGAGTGCGGCCGCAGAATCGCGCGTGACGCGCGTCGATCGGCAGGCAATAGGTTTGACGGGAAGAAGAGGCAGACGCGGTCATGCAAATACCGAGCGAACCAGGGACCTTCCACATCGTCGGCATCGGCGGCATCGGCATGAGCGCCATCGCCGAGATTTTGCGCGCGAAGGGCCACACCGTCCAGGGCAGCGACCAGAAGGACAGCGCCAACGTCAAGCGTCTACGCGCCAAAGGTATCCGCGTGTTCGTCGGCCATGATCCGATCAATCTTGTCGGCGCGCGCTACGTCGTCATCTCGACGGCCGTGAAGGAAACCAACCCGGAGCTCAAGTCGGCGCGCGAGAAGGGCCTCACGATCATCCGGCGTGCCGAGATGCTCGCCGAACTGATGCGGCTGTATTCGACGATTTCGATCACCGGCACCCACGGCAAGACGACGACGACGTCGCTGGTCGCGCACATATTCGTCGAGGCAGGTCTCGAGCCGACGGTGATCACTGGCGGCATCATCAACGGTTGGGGTTCGAATGCGCGTCTCGGTGCCGGGCCGTGGATGGTCGTCGAGGCCGATGAATCGGATGGCACGTTCATCAAGATCCCGTCGCAGATCGGCGTCGTCACCAACATCGATCCTGAGCATCTCGACTACTTCGGCACCGTTGATGAGATGCACAAAGCCTATCGTGCGTTCTATCGCAATATTCCGTTCTACGGACTCGCGATGACGTGCATCGATCATCCGGTCGCCCGCGCGATGGTCGAGGATCTCGGCCTGAGACGCGACGGCCGCCGACTACTGACCTACGGTTTCGATCCGACCGCCGACATCGTCCTCACGCGAGTGGAGGTCGATGGCGCGACGACGGTGTTCGACGCGACGCTGGGCGCACGCGTCGCCGGAGGTGCGCGGGAGCTGAAGGATTGGACGGTGCCCGTGCCCGGTGCCCACAACGCGCTCAACGCGCTCGCGGCGATTGGCGTCGCGGCGGAGGCTGGCATCAAGGATGAGGCGATCCGGGGCGCGATGGCCAGCTTCACAGGCGTCAAGCGGCGCTTCCAGCCGACCGGCACGTGGAATGGCGCCCGCATCTACGACGACTACGGCCACCACCCGGTGGAAATTGCAGCCGTGCTTGCCGCTGCGCGCGCCGGCGCCAAAGCTCGTGTGATCGCCATCGTCGAGCCCCATCGCTACACGCGCGTGCAATCGTTGTTCGCCGACTTCTGCGCCTGCTTCAAGGACGCCGACGACGTCATCGTCGCGCCGCTCTATTCGGCCGGCGAAAGCCCGATCGACGGCATCGATGCACCGGCGCTTGCCGCCGGCATCGCGCGAACCGGACACCGCAGCGTCGTCGCTGTCGATACGCCGCAGGGGCTCGTGCCGGTGCTGCGTCAACTCGCTGGCAACGACGATACCGTCATCTGCTTCGGAGCCGGAAATTCGACCGAATGGGCGCACGCGCTGCCCGATTGGCTGGCGGCGATCCCGCTCCGCGTCGGGAGCACCGGTTGACCGTGTCGAGTCTTGCTGACGAACTTCGCAAAACGCTGCCCGACCTGCGTGGTCGGCTGATGGCCGATGCGCCGCTCGCCGACATCACGTGGTTCCGTGTCGGCGGGCCGGCGGAGGTCTTGTTCACGCCGACCGATGAAGCCGATCTCGCGTATTTTCTGGCGCGCGTGCCGGAAGACGTTCCGGTGTTGGTGATCGGACTGTGCTCGAACCTGCTCGTGCGTGACGGTGGCGTCAAAGGCGTCGTGATCCGGCTCGGACGCGGCTTCAACGCGATTGAGACGGTCGATGGCCAGCGTTTGCGCGCTGGCACAGCCGTGCCTGATGTCCGCGTCGCGCGGGCGGCGGCGGATGCTGGGATCTCCGGGCTCGCGTTCTATCGCGGTATTCCCGGTTCGATTGGCGGCGCATTGCGCATGAACGCGGGCGCGCACGGCAGCGAGACGAAAGATGTGCTGGTCGCGGCGCGTGCCGTGGACCGTCAGGGCAAGCTGCACGAACTCACGCTCGCCGACATGGGTTTCACCTATCGCCGCAGTGCTTTGCCGCGCGATTGGATCTTCACCAGCGCCACGTTCCAAGGCACGCCCGGCGAGCCCGACGAAATCAAGCGGCAGATGGATGAGGTCGCGGCGTATCGCGAGAAGCATCAGCCGATCAAAGAGCGCACCGGTGGTTCGACGTTCAAGAATCCGCCGGACAACAGCGCCTGGAAGCTGATCGATGCTGCGGGCTGTCGCGGCCTGCGCGTCGGCGGTGCCATGGTATCGGAGATGCACTGCAACTTCCTCATCAACGATCAGCAGGCAAGCGCTGAAGACATCGAGCGGCTTGGCGAGACGGCGCGCGCCCGCGTATTTGCTGCGAGCGGCATCGAGCTGCACTGGGAGATCGTGCGCGTCGGCGAACCGCTGGCCGGCCGCGCAATCGGTTCGGCCCTTGTCGAGGAACAGGCACCATGACCACGAAGGCCACCGGGCAAGGCAAGCCGCACGTCGCCGTGCTGATGGGCGGTTGGTCAGCCGAGCGCGAGGTCAGCCTCTCGTCGGGTCACGAATGCGTCAAGGCACTCGAAGTCGAAGGCTTTCGCGTGACGCCGGTCGATGTCGGGCATCACCTGGCTCAGCAGCTTGCCGAGGTGGCGCCGGACGTCTGCTTCAACGCGCTGCACGGGAAGTGGGGCGAGGACGGCTGCGTCCAGGGCCTGCTCGAAGTTCTGGAGATGCCGTACACCCATTCGGGTGTGCTCGCGTCGGCAATGGCGATGGACAAGGAGCGCACCAAGCAGATCGTGCAGGGCGTCGGGGTGCCGGTCGCGCGCGGGTTGATCGTAACGCCGGAGGCAGCGCTAGCCGATCACGTGATGGAGCCGCCTTACGTGGCCAAACCCGTCGCGGAAGGCTCCAGCGTCGGCGTCGTCATCGCGCGCAGCGGCGCCAACCGCCCGCCCGATGCAATCCGCACCATCCCTGTGTCCCGCGAGGGCCACATCATGGTCGAGAAATTCGTCGCGGGGCGCGAGCTGACGTGTTGCGTCATCGGCGACGAAGTCTCGGACATCATCGACATCATCGCGGCGGATCATCTGGAATTCTACGACTACGAGGCCAAGTACGCCCCTGGCGGCTCGAAGCACATCCTGCCGGCGCACATTCCCGACGCGGTCCGTCGCGCTATCCAGGGGCATACGCTGGCGGCACATCGGGCGCTCGGCTGCCGTGGCGTGTCGCGTTCGGATTTCCGCTGGGACGAGGCGACAGGCGAACTCGCGTTCCTCGAAATCAACACCCAGCCTGGCATGACCCCGACGTCGCTGGTGCCCGAGCTTGCTCAGCATATGGGCCTATCGTTCGGGGCGCTGGTTGCCTGGCTGGTCGAGGACGCCTCGACCGCGCGGTAAATCCGTTGGGTGGCTGCGCAACCTTTACCCAAAATTAACCGAAGCAGAGAAATGGTTAACAGTGGTGCACCATCTCTCGCATGGGCGGAGCGTGTCCGCGTGTTGCCTGCCGGCAGTACGGACCGCTGCGACAACGACAAGGGCGGTGCCATGGCCAGTGGATGGACAGCGGACGCGTGCGGGAGCGGCTCGACATACCCCGGTTCTGGTGGCGCGGCGCGGAGCGCACGCGACCGCCGGCGGCTGTTGTGGCGCCGACCGTCGCTGTCGGCCCGCTCCGGGGGCGCCCCCGCCATACGGCCGGCCCGGCACTAGCTCTCGAGCCTGCGCCTAAACCCGATCGTGCCTTTGCTGGTGGCGATGAGCTGATCGCCGAGGCACGCGCCCGTCCGGCGCCTTCGCGCAATTCCGGCGGCGCGACGCTGGCCGTTGCTGTTGCAGGAGCGGCCCTGCTCGGCGCCACGGCATTCGTCATGTTTGGCGTCAGCGGCGGCAAGGTCCAAGCGTTCGCCCCGATCACCGAGCAGGTCGATCAGCTCATGATCATGGCCGGTCTCGGCGTCGACGAGATCCGCCTCTCCGGCCATCGTTACACCATCGACAACGACGTCTTTGCCGCGCTCGCGCTCCAAGAGCCGACATCGCTGCTCCGCTACAACTCGGACGCCGCACGCCGTCGAGTCGAAGCCCTTTCCTGGGTGAGCCGCGCGACCGTGACGCGCGTGTTGCCCAACACCGTCGAAGTGCACATCAGTGAGCGCACACCGATCGCGGTCTGGCTGCACGACACGGGCGCAACTCTGGTCGATGCGGAAGGCCGCCAGCTCGCCCGCGTCGCCCCTTCGACACTGCCGGCCCTGCCGAGGATTGCCGGTGCCGGAGCGCCGGAAGCTGCGGGCACGCTGGTCGCCGCGCTGGCGTCCTTTCCCGACATTGCGCGACGCGTCACGGTCTCAACACGCGTCGGCCAGCGCCGCTGGTCGCTCGACACCGACAACGGGAGCCGCATCCACCTCCCGGC
>LNEA01000417.1 GCA_001464855.1 Rhizobiales bacterium Ga0077530 | reverse complement strand
GTGTAGAACGCCGCGCCTTCACTCGTGACGGCCCGCGCCATGCGGCCGATGTAGTCCGCCGAGCAGAGGTCGAACAAAGCCGACGCCGTGACAAGATCGGGCCTGCCGCCGACGACCGTTTCGATTTCCTGCATCAGATCGGCCTGTCGGAAGGACACCGCGATGTCGAGCCCCTCTTTCATCAGCGTGATCGACGTGCCGTTCTCCGACGTCTCGTCCGCCCAATCGAGCAGCGCCACGCGTGCCGCAGCCAGCAGTGCCGGATCATGATCGACGAGCGTCCAGTGCTGCCCTGGACCGAGGGCCGGCGCGGTCGCGCGGATATTGGCGCCCGAACCGCATCCGAGATCCACAACTTCGATGGCGTTGCGCGCCGCGAGATGTTGGCCAAGAGCCGCGAGCAAACCCGGATCACGAGCGCGGGTATCGGCAGGCTCGCGCAGCGCCAGCCATTCCGGCGAAAAGCCGCTCATCGTTGAGCCTCCTTGATGGTTTCGGCAATCAGCGCGGCCGAATCCGACCACCGCTGCAGCGTTTGGCCGGCGTGCCACGCGGCATCCGCGAGGCGTCGCCGGAGCGCCCGGTCGTCGATCAACTGGCGCAGCGCCTGCCGCAACGCTTCGGCATCACCCGCTGCCACCTTGAGCGCGGTGCCATCGGGCACCGTCTCCGCCGCCGCACCGCCCGTCGTCGTGACGATCGGAAGGCCGCGCGCCAAGGCTTCGGCCAGCACCATGCCATAGCCCTCGTAGTGTGACGAGAGCACGAAAACGTCGGCGCGATCGTAGCAGCGGTCGAGCTGTTCCCGTGACATCGGGCCGACGATGTCGATACGGTCGCCGAGCCCGCTCGCCACGATCTGGTCGCGCAACGCCGTTACAGTCGCCGGGTTGCGGTCGATGGCGCCGACGATGCGCAGCGTCCAATCGGTTGCATGATCTGCGGCGTCGGCCGCAAGCGCACGCACCAGCACGTCATAGCCTTTGCGCGGCACGATCGATCCGACCGCCAGTAGCGCAACTTTGCCATCCGCTCCACCGCTGCCGTTCGCGCGCGCCGCCGGATCGGTGCCTGGCACGGCAACCGTGATGCGGTCTGCTGGCACGGCGAAATCCGCGACAAGCGTTCGCGCCGTCGTCGGGCTCGTCACGATCACGCGTGCGGCGCGCGCCAGCGCTGCCGTCTCCAGTGCGCGCAGCGTCTCGGCACGCTCGGGCGCGACGCCCGCCTCCAGGCACAATGGATGATGAACCAGCGCCACGATCGGCCGGTCGAAACCGTCGATCAACGCTGCCGGCATGGCGCCATACGCGAGACCGTCGATCAGCAGCACTGCCCCACTCGGCGTCGCGGCGATCTGCGCGGCGGTTCGTGTGAGATCGTCCGGCGAAGGATCAGGGAAGCCGCCCGGCAATTCGAGATGACGAACATCGATGCCCATCGTCGGCAGCAGCGCGAGCACCTCGCGGTCGTACGCATAACCGCCGGTCGGCAGCGTGATGTCCCCGGGGATGGCGAAAACGACTTCCATCGCCTCAGCCGATCGGGCCTTCGAACCATGCCCGCGCCAGGTCGGTTTCGTGGAGCGTCACGCGGATTTTTGCGAGGCCCTTGCCGTCGTCGCCGAGCCCGCCCGATTTTGCCGCGCCCGCCAGGGCGTCGAAGATGTGCCGGCACAAGAATTCGGTCGTCGTCAGCTTGCCTTTGAACGCCGCGATCTCGTCGAGGTTCTTGTAGGCCAGCGGCTTCAGCGTCTTATTGAGCACATCGAGCGCCGCGCCGATGTCGACGACCACATTCTGAGGCGTCAGCTTCTCGCGAAAAAACGCGACGTCGACAACGAAGGTCGCGCCATGCATGTGCTGAGCCGGCCCGAAGAACGGATCAGGGAGGCTATGGGCGATCATGATACGATCACGCACCTCGACGGCATACATCATGGGTCTCCAGTTCAGTTGCAGAACGATCGTCGTAGCGGCGCGGCCATCAAGGCCACGGACGTGGCAATTGTGAGATCGCCGGGCGCGTTACCGATCGCCGACAAAGTGCCGCAGCAGTATATTTGCGATCGCGTGGCGGCCCGGCGCCGTCAACCCATCGGGATGGTGCCCTTCCAGCATCGAGCGCACTTCGTCGCGGGAGAACCAGCGCGCGTCGGCGAGTTCCTTGGTGTCGACGTTGAGTTCCGTCGTCTCGGCGTGCGCGATGCAGCCGATCATCAGAGAGTGCGGAAACGGCCACGGCTGGCTCGCGTGGTACTCGACGCGACCGACCTGGATTCCGGTTTCCTCGCCGACCTCGCGGCGCACGGCATGCTCGATATCCTCGCCATGCTCGATGAATCCGGCCAGCGTCGAATACATGCCCGGCGCATAGCGGTGCTCATGCGCAAGAATGCAGCGCTCGCCATCCGTGACGAGCATGATGACAACGGGATCGGTGCGCGGGAACCATTCGGTTCCGCACGCCCAGCACTTGCGGCGCCATCCGCCGTCCTTGACCTTCGTCGCCGAACCGCACTTGCCGCAACACCGTGCGTTCTCATGCCACTGACCGAGCGCGCGCGCTTGCCCCGCGAGCGATTGATCCTCCGGCGAGAAGACGCCCTGCATCGCAAGCGTGCGCAGGTCGACGACCGGCCGGAAGTACTGAACTGCGCCCGGCGTCGCCCGCGCAAGATGATCGGTGATCGAAAGCGCGAAGTGTGCGCGACCAGCCGTATCGAGACCGAGGAACAACGCGTCGTCTGTGACGAGTGCCAACGACGTGACGTCCTCGAGCGTTAACCACCTGATGGAAGCGCTGGTGCGATCCGGCACCGGCGCGATCACCGGCTTCAGATCCACCAGCACCATGAAGCGCGACGCGGGATGGGCCCGCTGTTCGGCCATCCACGCATCGTCCGGTCGCTTGGCGCCGGCGCGATCCAACAGCTTGGTCGTCCCCAAAGTCGGCATTTCATCCCCTCCGATTACGCGAGATAGACCACAGCCGCGCTAGACGCGCAATCTGGCCGGAACGACCAGAAAATGGGCAGCAACCCGCGTCTTAAAAATCTTTGAAGAACCTCGAATTTACACGATTGACGCGCCTCGGCGCGGCGTGCTCTTAATTCCGCAACAAAAGGTGCTAAAGCCCAAAGGGAGGAAGTTTAATGGCAAAGTCGTACTATAAGTACGTCCTGTCGAGCCTTGCGCTCGCCGCGACGGTGGCCGTTACCGGCACTGCTACAGCTCAAACACGAACTCTGAATATGCAGGCCACTTGGCCCGCATCGCTGACCCTGTACGAGAATTTCACGTATTGGGCCGAGCGCGTCGACAAGCTGTCCGGCGGCACGCTCAAGATTAATACCATGCCTGCGGGCCAGGTTGTGCCGGCGTTCGAGGTGCTCGACGCGACACACAAAAAAGTCCTCGATGGCGCCCATGCCTGGGGCGGTTATTGGACCGGAAAAAACAAGACGGCGGTGTTGTTTACCGGCGGCCCCGGCGGCACGTACGGCATGGACTACACCGACTTCATGGGCTGGATGTACTTCGGTGGCGGCTGGGATCTCTATCAGGAGTTCTTCCAGAAAGAGCTCAAGCTCAACGTCGTCGCATACTCCGTGCTGCCCTCCGGACCTCAAGCATTCGGCTGGTTCAACAAGCCCATCACGTCCGTGGCCGACATGAAGGGCATGAAGTGCCGGCAGACCGGCATCGCTGGCGAGGTCTGGAAGCATCTCGGCTTCACCGTCGTGAACATGCCGGGCGGCGAAATCATTCCGTCGGCGCAGCGCGGTGTGATCGATTGTGCCGAGTGGGTTGGCGGGGTCGAGGATATGCGCCTCGGTTTCCACAACGTCTGGAAGTTCCACTACACACCCGGCGTGCATGAAAACACCACCGTCGGCGAACTGCTGTTCAACAAGGACGTCTGGGACGGCCTCAAGCCGCAAGAGCATGAGTGGATCAAGTCCGCGGCCAACGAAGCGTACGTGATCTGGCACGCCAAGTGGCAGCGCCAGAACGCCGACGCGCTCAAGGAAATGCAGGAAAAGCACGGCGTTCAGGTCCTGCAGACACCGCGCGACATCTTGATCGAGTTCATCAAGGGCTGGGATCAGATCGCGGCTGAAGAGTCGGCGAAGAACCCCTTCTTCAAGAAGGTGCTCGAGAGCCAAAAGGCCTACGCCTCGGTTGTCGTGCCCTACAAGCGGTTCTACTTCCCACCGTACTCGTTCATGGCCAACTACTACTTCCCGCAGAAATCCAACTGATCTGCTGACGGCCGATATAGAAACGGGGCGAGCCTGTCCAGGCTCGTCCTGCTTCGGTGAAATTACGCAACGGCTTTGCATGAACGGGGCAATCCCCGGGCTAGTCTGCGCGCGTCCCAACGCAGGAGAACGACCATGGCCCAGGAACCGTCACCGGCACTGCTCGGCGTGATCCGAGTCATCGATCGCTTTACCGACTCCACCGGCTTGATCATCTCTCTGCTGGCGATCCCACTTGTCGCTGCAGTGGGCTACGAGGTGATCGCGCGCTACGTTTTTCACGCCCCGACGACCTGGGCCTACGACCTCACGTACATGTTGTACGGCGGATTATTCATGCTGGGCGCCGCTTACGCGCTGCATAAGGGCGCGCATGTGCGGACCGACTTCTTCTGGGATAAATTCTCGACACGCACCAAAGGCATCATCGATACCACCTCCTATATCATCTTCTTTTTTCCGGCGCTCATCATCCTGGGTTACATCGGGTTGCACGAAGCCATCTATTCGTTCAACCTCGGCGAGGAGTCTGATCAGACTCCGTGGCGGCCGTTGCTTTGGCCATTCAAGGCGATCATTCCGATTGCCTGCCTGTTGCTGCTGATCCAGGGCATCTCGGAGCTCATCAAAAGCATTTATGCCGCTCGCACGGGCATTGAGCTCGAGCAAAAAGAGAAGGTCGAAGTATGAGCGGTCAAGCCTTTACGGGCATCGTGATGCTTGTCGTGCTGGTCGGCGCGATTTTCATCGGCGTGCCGATCTCCTTCACCCTGCTGTTTCTCGCCCTCACCTTCGGCTATTTCGGGCTCGGCCCGTCGGTCTTCGATCTCGCCTACTTCCAGACCATCGGCATGATGAAGGAGGAACTGCTGGCCGCCGTGCCGCTGTTCGTCCTGATGGGCTTCATCACCGAGCAGGCCGGCCTCATGGAGCGCCTGTTTACGGCCTTCCGGCTCTTGTTCTCTCGCCTGCGGGGCGCCCTGTTTCTCGTCGTGATTCTGACGTCGACAGTGTTCGCCATGGCAACGGGCATCGTCGGCGCAGCCGTCACTGTGCTCGGGATCATGGCCTCCCCGATCATGAACAAATCCGGCTATGATGCCGAACTCTCCGCCGGCGCCATCACCGCGGGCGGCACGCTCGGCATTTTGATCCCGCCGTCGGTCATGCTGATCGTCATGGGACCGGTCCTCGGCGTCTCCGTCGCGGATCTCTATGCCGCAGCGTTTGGCCCCGGCTTCATGCTGGCGTTCTTCTACCTCGCCTACCTGATGGGCCGCGCGTTCCTCAATCCTAAGCTCGGCCCTCCAGTGCCGTTGGACGAGCGGATCCATTCAACCGCCACGATCCTCAAAGAAGTCGCTTTGGGTGTGATACCGCTGGCGGCTTTGATAACGGCGACGCTCGGTTCGATTCTCGGCGGCCTCGCGACGCCCACAGAAGCGTCCGCAGTTGGCGCAATCGGGGCCCTGCTGCTGGCTATCGTCTATGGCCGGTTCACCATTGCGGGTTTCAAACGCGCCCTGCTCAGCACGATGGCGACGTCGAGCATGGTGCTGCTGCTCGCCGTCACCTCCAACGTCTTCGGCGCCGTGTTCGCGCGTCTAGGGTCCGCCAATTGGATTACCGAAAGTCTGCTCAGTTTTCAGTTACCGCCGACGCTGATGCTGGTGCTGATCCTGGTCTTGATCTTCATCCTCGGTTGGCCCTTCGAATGGCCTGCGATCGTTCTCGTCTTTCTGCCGATTTTCTATCCTGTCGTGAAAGCGATGAACATCGACATGGTCTGGTTCGGCGCTCTGGTTGCCGTCGTCCTGCAAACCGCATTCCTATCGCCGCCCGTTGCAATGTCGGCCTACTACTTGAAACAGGTCGCGGAAAGCTGGAGCCTAGCCACCATTTACCGCGGCATGTTCCAGTTCATGATGATTCAGGTTCTGGCGATCGCCATTCTCGTCACCTTCCCAGCGATCGCGACGTGGCTCCCGCACAGACTCAACGAGGCGAGCCGGACGCGACCGATGACGGACGAGCACCTCAAGATCATCGAAAAGCAGCGTCAGCAGAAGTCGCTCGACGACGACGACAACTACGGCACACCGGCCAAAAAATAGCGCGATGCCGGCCGCTCCCTCATCGTATGGGGGCGCCCACCGGATAAGCGTGCA
Organism: Rhizobiales bacterium Ga0077530; assembly: GCA_001464855.1. Classification (GTDB taxonomy): domain Bacteria; phylum Pseudomonadota; class Alphaproteobacteria; order Rhizobiales; family Hyphomicrobiaceae. The sequence goes on along the minus strand of LNEA01000417.1, from coordinate 2,139 downwards.
AACCTTTTTAGACCTGTGGAGCAAGATCCATAGCCGTCTGGCCCCGGCGGATTGACAGCCCCTTGACCGCGTGCGACCACGGGTCGGAGCTGCTGCGCGCCGACCAGCCGGGGGAAGAGCAAGTGCGGCCCGGGCGCGGCTCACCGTGTAGAATATGGGCCTGCACGGCCGCAGCGCGTTGATCGTTGATCATGGTCCAATTCAGCACGCGTCTTGTTTCTCGCACCGCATACAGCGGTTGAAGAAACAGCGAGCCTGCATTGGTCTGCTGCCCGGGGGAAATGCGAGCGATGTCGGCAATCGCGTATCGGCCGGATATTGATGGGCTGCGCGCCGTCGCGGTTGGTACCGTCGTCCTCTTCCACGCCCAGCTCGGCCTCTTTCCCGGCGGCTTCGTCGGCGTGGACGTGTTTTTCGTCATTTCAGGCTACCTGATCACCTCGATCATCGCGCGCGAACTCGACGCCGGCACCTTCTCCCTCCTCTCGTTCTACGAGCGACGCATCCGGCGCATATTTCCCGCACTGCTGGTCGTCATCGCCGCCTGTCTCGCCGTCGGGGCGTGGCGCCTCACTCCGCGCCACTACAACAGCTTCGCTGAATCGGCGCTAGCCGCTATCGGCTTCCATTCGAACATCTACTTCGCCGACAAGGCCGGCTACTTCATGCCATCGGCAGAAACCCTGCCGCTGCTGCACACATGGTCGCTCGGCGTCGAAGAACAGTTCTATGTCGTGGCGCCCCTGCTGCTGATGGGACTATGGCGCTATCGGGCGAGCGTCGTTCCGGTGCTGGCAGTCTTGATGGCGGCTGCCCTCGCCACATCGATTTGGGGAACGCTCCGAGACAGCGAAACAGCCTTCTATTTGCCACACACCCGAGCCATCGAGCTCATGATCGGCATGGCGTTGGGCGTCGGCCTCGTCCCCGCCGTGCGCTCGCAGTTGGCACGGCAAATCCTGAGCGCTCTGGGGCTGCTGCTGGTCGTCGCATCAGCCAGCCTTTACACCAGCGCCACGCCGTTCCCTGGCTGGGCCGCACTGGTGCCGTGTGTCGGCAGCGCGCTCATCATTCATTGCGCCGGCGGCGCCCACGGCTCGAGCCTTGTCGGGCACCTTCTGGCCATAGCGCCAACCGTTTGGCTCGGCAAGATCTCTTACTCGCTCTATCTGTGGCACTGGCCGCTGTTCGCCTTTGCCGCCTACGAATGGGGCGAGATCAGCATCGCCGCCCGTCTGGGACTGGTCGCCGCATCAATCGTGCTCGCGGCAGTCACCTATCGCTGGATCGAGCAGCCCGCACGCACGTCGCGCATCGTCCTGACGACGCCACGCGTCTTCGCCGCCGGCCTGGGCTCTGCCGGTGTCGTGGCCGCATTGGCGGGTATCGTAGTGGCGACGAAGGGATTGCCAGTGCGATTGGCACCGGAGGTTGCGGCGATCGAGCACGCTGCCGCCGACGGTGGGCAACGCCGGGCGCTATGCGGCGCGAATATGCGCGGAAAACTGAACAAGCCGTGCCCACTCGGTCGAACCGACGTCGCCCCAACCGTGCTCGTCTGGGGCGACTCTCACGCTTGGATGTTGGCGCCGACGCTGGACGCCGTCGGCAACGAACTCGGCATTGGCATCAGTCTTGTCACCCGAAGTGGTTGCCCGGGGCTGCTCGATAGCGGACAAAACGGTCTCGGCAAAACCAAGTGCGCAAAAGCATTTCAATCGCAGATCGACCAAGCCCTCAATTCCGGCACGATCAAGCATGTGATCCTCGTATCGCGCTGGCAGGCCTTGGCAGGCGGCCCAGGTTTGAGCGAGCAGCTTATGGCCAAAGCCGGAACCATCTCAGACGCAGAAGCGCTCCAGCGCGGGAATGCGCTCGAGGCGTCATTCGTTCGCACGGTCTCGCATTTCCGCGAAATGGCACTGCGCGTTACAGTAGTAGGCCCGGTGCCCGACCTCCCCGTCCACCTTCCTTCAGCGATGACGAAAGCTCTGATGCGCGGGCATCAATTGGAACTTCCATATGATTTCCAGGATTTCACGACCCGCCATGAGGCCGTTCTGCGGATCATGCGGCTCGCCGAGAAGGAGGCCCGCGTCGATGTGATCAGCCCCGCGCAAATCCTCTGCCCTGCCGGCA
>LNEA01000416.1 GCA_001464855.1 Rhizobiales bacterium Ga0077530 | reverse complement strand
ATGATGAAGTCGCACATCATGGCGAGTTCGCAGCCGCCGCCGAGGGCGTAGCCGGCAACCGCCGCGACCACCGGCTTGCGCGCCCGCGCAACACGGTCCCAGCTTCCGATGAAGTCTTCCTTGTAGGCCGACATATAGGTTTTGGACTGCATTTCCTTGATGTCGGCGCCGGCGGCGAAGGCTTTCTCGCTTCCGGTGAGGACGATGCAGCCGATCTTGTCATCGGCCTCGAAGCCGTCGATCGCGGTCGTGAGCTCGGCGATCAGCGCCGCGTTAAGCGCATTGAGTGCCGCCGGGCGGTTGAGCGTAATGAGGCCGACGTTGCCACGCGTTTCGGCGATGATGTTTGTGTAGGCCATTGGGCACCTCTCGTGATGTTCGTTTTGGGGTTCGTTCGTGCCTACCGCTGGCAGAGTTACCGCTGGCAGATCGGGCAGAAGAATGTCGATCGTCCGGCTTGGACGTTGCGGCGCACCTTGCCCCGGCAAGCGGGCGTCATGCAAGGCTCGCCTTCGCGGCCATAGACGTGGAAGCGGTGCTGGAAATAGCCCATCGAGCCGTCGGCCTGCTGGTAGTCGCGCAAGGTCGAACCGCCGGCCTCGATGGCTTCAGCGAGGATGGCCTGGATATGCGGGATCAGCGCGCTGGTGCGTGCGTTCGGCTTGCCCGTGGGCGTTGCGAGGCAGGCGGCGGCGCGCAACGGATTGAGGCGCGTGCGAAAGAGCGCCTCGCAGACGTAGATGTTGCCGAGGCCCGCAATAATGCGCTGGTCGAGCAGGAAACTCTTGAGGTCGCTGCGCCGTCCGGCGGCGTGTTGGGCGAGTAGAACCGGCGTGAGGTCAGGCCCAAGCGGCTCGACACCTAGTCCCGCCAGGAGTGGATGCGCGGCGACGCCGGCTGACGTCGTGAGATCCATGAGACCGAAACGGCGCGGATCATTGTAGACGATCTCGATGCCGCTCTCGAGGCGCAGGACGACATGATCGTGGGTATCGCGATTGCCCTGGTTATGGGTGAATTCGCCGAGCTGACCAGGCTTACGGTCGCGCCCGACGATGCTGACGCGGCCGCTCATGCCGAGATGGACGATAAGGACGCTACCGTCATCGAGGTGGGCCAGGATGTACTTGGCGCGCCGCGTCAGCGTTTCGACCGTGCGCCCCGTCAGCCGAGCGCCGAAATTCTCGGGAAATGGAATGCGCAGATCGGCGCGGCGCTGCTCGACGCGCACGATCCGCTGGCCAACGAGCACCGGCTCGAGACCACGGCGGACCGTTTCCACTTCGGGCAATTCGGGCATTTCAGGTTCCGGGGTCACCGACGAGGTCTACCGAAGCAATGCCTGCGAGTGCGGCCGCTTCGTCATTGTCGGAACTGTCGCCGGAAATGCCGATCGCGCCGAGGAGTTCGCCGTCCTTGGTGCGGATCAGCACGCCGCCGGGAACCGGCACCATCAAGCCGCCGACCGCGTGCGTGACGGCTGCGATGAACGACGGCTGGCTCTGCGACCGCGTGTAGAGCGTGCGCGATCCGAGCCCCATCGCCAGCGCGCCGTGCGCCTTGCCGATCGCGACTTCAGAGCGCTTAAGGCTCGTTCCATCTTCGGCGACCGCGACTTTCAGGGCACCGCGTGCGTCGAGCACCACGATCGCGAGTGGGCTCATGCTCTTCGAGCGCGCGTACGCGATGGCAGCATCGACCATGGCCTTGGCAGCGATGAGTTTCATAAGGCGGGGTTCCTGATGGGCTGTGATCGTGACTTCTAGCTCATGGCACACCGGCGGGCGAGGTCGTTGCGGCGCGCCACGTCGCAGGCGGTTGCACGGCTTCCCGACACGCCTATATGCAACCGTGGGTGCTGGGGTTCAACTCATTGGAGGACGCCACATGCAAGCTGTCGAGATTCAATCGCACGCCCGCAAAATGCTGGAGGCCCATGGGAGCCAGGCAATCGTTGAGGCCACGCGCAAGGCAAAGACCTGCGAGCGGGCCGGCGACGACTCCGGGGCGTCGGATTGGCGGCGCGTCGAGAGTGCGCTGCGGCTGATGCGGGGCCCGCGCGAGACCTGAGGGCGCGCAAACCGCAGAAACCGAGCGCGGATTTGCCCGCTTCCGGGACTGTGCCGGCGGGCTTATGGTGCCGGCATGACCGGCTCAGCAAACGATAGACAAGATACGACGGGCGCCACCACATTTGGCTTTCGCACGGTTGCGGAAGGCGAACGGCAGGGGCTGGTCAATCAGGTGTTCAGTGGCGTGGCCGAACGCTACGACCTCATGAACGACCTGATGTCCGGAGGCCTGCACCGGCTCTGGAAAAGCGATCTGATCGTGCGGTTGAACCCGCCGAAGGGTGCCACGCCATTCCGGTTGATCGACGTTGCCGGCGGCACGGCGGACATCGCGCTCCGCGCTATGGCAGCGGGCGGCTCCGGGATGAGCGCAGTCGTATGTGATATCAGCCCGGAGATGCTGGCGGTCGGTACGCGCAAAATCGCTGAAGCAGGGCTATCCGCGCGGGTCGGCGCCGTGGTCGGCAATGCCGAGGCGCTGCCGTTCGCCGATCGGTCGTTCGACGCCTACACGATCGCCTTCGGCATCCGCAACGTCACCCACATCGACCGGGCGCTCGCGGAGGCCTACCGTGTATTGCGGCCGGGTGGGCGGTTCCTGTGCCTCGAGTTCTCTCACGTCGACGTGCCCATTCTCGACAAGCTCTATGACCTGCACTCTTTTGAGGTCATTCCGCGGCTCGGTGCAATCGCCGCCGGGGCCGCCGAGCCGTATCGCTATTTGGTCGAGAGCATTCGCAATTTCCCGAATCAGCAGGCATTCGCGCGCCTCGTAACTGCAGCCGGATTCGCGCGCGTCGACGTCCGCAACCTAACAGGTGGCATCGCCGCCATTCACTCGGGCTGGCGCATTTAAATTATTGATATTTATAAATTTTTACCTGCGTGCCGGGGGACTCGATTGTCGGCGTGTGTGCGCACTTCGCCAAAACCTCTGATTGAGTTGCGCAACGTTTAAATGTTTATTGACGGCTGTCCCAGAATATCACGCTCGGGTAAGCCCGCCGCAAGGGAACTGTGGGTGGGCTGGGCAGGGAGCATGGGAATCCGATGGCAGTTCGGGCGGTGGTGGTCGCAGGGCTGGCATTGTCGCTGGGCGCGTGCTCGCAATCGGCCGATCAAATGCTCGGTGGATCGCTGACGCCGCCGGAAGCACGGACGGACGTCGCCACGAGCGCGGCGCCGTCTCGATCTGATCTCGAAAAGGCGACCGAGCACTGGGGCAAGGAGCACGCCAAATCGCCGCGCGACGGCAAGGCCGCGGTCAACTATGCGCGCAATCTGAAGGCGATGGACCGCAAGGCCGAGGCGCTTGGCGTCCTCCAGTCGTCGTACATGTACAACGCGCAGGACCGCGAGTTCCTCTCCGAGTTCGGCCGTCTTGCACTCGACCAGGGGCATGCGCCGCTGGCGCAGCAACTCCTCGAGCGGGCAGACGATCCGGCGAAGCCCGATTGGAAAGTTCTCTCGGCGCGCGGCGCGGCGCTGGCCAAGCAGGGGAAGTATAAGGAGGCTATCCCGTTCTTCGAGCGCGCGCATCTGCTGGTGCCGGAACAGGCGAGCGTCATGAACAATCTCGCACTTGCCTACACGATGGACGGGCAGGCCAATCGCGCCGAGCCTCTGCTGCGTCAGGCGAAAGCGGCGGACGATGGCGACCCGCGCGTGCGCGAGAACCTGGCATTGGTGCTGAGGCTGCAAGGTAAGGCCGGTGAAGCCAATCGCGTCGCCATGGGCACGGAAGAGCAGCCGTTGATGACAGCGCCCGTTTCGGTCGTGTCCAACCCACAACCCCAGCCAGCGCGCGTCTCGGAGACGCCGGCTCGCCGGGCGAGCAAGGCAAAGGCGGCGGCTAAGACAGCGGCGATCGACGCAGATGCCGATCCTGAGGCGGTGATCCGCGCTGCGCTCAATGCCGACATCGCGAACGACAAAGCGCGCGCCCGCCCCATCGCGACATCGAGCACGCCGCGGTAGTGGGGCTTCGAGGCCGCCGTAAATTTTTCACGCTTTTAGGTGCTGCTGCTCCTCATCCCGACCTTCTCCCCGTACGAACGGGGAGAAGGGAAAGAAGCGGAGCGGCCGAAGGTCGAGAGGTGAATGCGCCAACCGGCGAGGCATTGCCGCGGCGCGTGTAGGCGTCGTGTCGAAGGCGGGCCTCCGGCACGCAGTGCGACCGCGGAATAATCAGAGCCTCGATACCTCGACTTCCTTCGACGTGATGAATTCGAGGAGCGCGGCCTGGCCGTTCTGCGTCGCGGCGATGCCGCGCTTGATCGCGGCAACGATGTCGCCCGGTTTCTCGACACGCTCGCCGTAACCTCCAAACGCGCGTGCCATTGCGGCATAGTCGCCGGAGATGTCGGTCGATCGGTACTTCTCGGTCGAGACCGGCATCACCTTCAGCTCGATGGCCATCGAGAAGTTGTTCAGCAAAATCGACAGGATCGGGATGCGCTCGCGCACCGCGGTCTCGAAGTCCATGCCGGTGAAGCCGATCGCGGCGTCCCCCCACACGTTGATGCAGAGCTTATCCGGCTTCGCGAGTTTGGCGCCCATGGCGAATCCCAGTCCCGCACCGAGCTGCGTGGTCTTGCCCCAGCCGATGTAGGACAGTGGCGTCGTCGATTTCCAGAACGGCGAAAGCTGATCGCGCGGGCTGCCGGCATCGTGCGTGATGATGGTGTTTGCGATGTCGACGGTCTTCTGCAGATCCCACAGCACGCGATAGGGGTTCAGCGGCGCGTCGTTGCTGGTGAGCTTCGGCATCCACTTGGCGAGCCATGGCTCGTTCGTGTCCGCAATCTCCTTGGCGACCTTCTTGTGATCCTTCGCCTTGCCGCCGTGGAGCTTCCGCACCTCGGCAAGCATTGCTTCGAGAACGATCTTGGCATCGCCAGCGATGCCGAGCGCAACGGGCACATCCTTGTTGATGTCGCCGGGGTCGAGCGTCGCCTGGATGATCTTGGCGCCGGCCGGCATTTTCACGCCGAAATTGGTCTCGGTGAACGAGCAGCCGATGCCGAAGATGAGGTCCGACTTGTCGAGGAACGTGCGCACCGCCTGCGGGATCGCGAGGCCGCCAGAGCCGAGTGACAGCGGGTGCGTTTCGGGAAACGCGCTCTTGCCTTCAAGGCTCGTTGTGACGGGGATCGCGAGCAGTTCGGCGAGTTCCTTGAGCTCGGTCCAGGCTTCGGCCCAATGAACGCCCTGGCCGGCATAGATGACGGGCCGCTTCGCGGCCACGAGCATCTTCGCGGCTTCGGCGACCGCGGAGAGGTCGGTGCCGGTGCGAATGCGCTGCGGTGACGCATAATCCTTGGGGTCGACCTCCTCGGCCCACAGGTCGGCAGGGATCTCGACAAGGACGGGGCCGCCGCGGCCCGACTTCAGGTTCTGGAAGGCGCGGCGGAAGACGTTCGGGATTTCCTTGGCCGATGTGATCGGCTCGGCAGTCTTGGTGATCGACCGCATGGAGACCGAGGCATTGTAGTTGCGCTCCACCCAGGCGAGCCGGCGCTGGTAGCCCATTGGCAGGACCAGGATCGGAATGCTCTCGCTGTAGGCCTGTGCGACACCGCCATAGGCGTTTTCAGTGCCTGGGCCGTGCTGCATGGCGAAGATGCCGATCGTCTTGCCCGAGGTCACGCGGCTCACCGCATCGGCCATATGAAGGCCGGTCCGTTCCTGGCGTACGATAATCGGGCGTATGTCGAACTTGGCGACGTGCTCCAGAATGTGATTGACCGGGTACCCGATGATGTACTCGACCCCCTCCTGTTTGAGGATGGTCGCGATGGCATCTCCTACCTTCATGTGGAGTCCCTTCCCTGTTGGCGCCGGCGGGCGTTCTGTTCTTGGTCGACATCGAAGCACGCCATGGCGTATCGGCCAAGCATAGGCGGGGGCTACGGGCATCACTTTCGTGCAGATCTGGTCCGCTGGCGGGGTCGTTCGATGCTTCCGGGAGCTTGCCAACAGTGGTTGCGGCACTCATTGTGCTCGGAAAGGACTTACTGTCCGACCATATTAATCGACGATAAACCACGATATACGCAAGCGATAGCGTGTATATATCTCGTTTCGCTAAGTATATTGTTGGTATGTCTATGGATTGGCCGGCGATTTACTTTGGTTTAATCATGTCGTGTTTAATGTGTTGTTTCCTAAATTGGATTTCTTTCCACGAAAATCGCGACTTTTACTCCGTATTAATTTGGCGGAGGTAGTGTGACCTCAAGTTCCGGCGGGTCGTGAGTGACCGACGGACTTCGACCCCCGGGGTCGCGGAGTTAGTCAGAGTGGGAGAGTGATATCATGAAGACCCTCGTTCGTTTCGCGAAGTGCGAGTCCGGCGCCACGGCCATCGAATATGGCCTCATCGCCGCCCTCATCAGCGTCGGCATCATCGCCGTCGTCACCAACGTCGGCACCGAGATCAAGGCGACCTTCACGGACGTCGACACGGGCCTGAAGTCGCGCACGAAGTAATTTGGCAGCGCTGGTGGCCATTCGCGCCGCCAGCCGCCCGTGCAATCGATAAGGCCGCCAGCCTCCACAAGGGGCGGGCGGCCTTCCGTTTTTTACGCGCCCACCGGCTCGAAAACGCCGCGCCGGCGCCGCACCTATTGAATTCCCGCTGATTTACGATAGACGGTACCGCAAATGCGCCGCGGCCTTTCTGGCACGGGCGCCGAAGCCGTTTTATCGGACCCCAACCCATCATGACCTCTGCCGAACTCTCGCCAGCGACCGCGGCGACTTTCATCAACATCGGCGAACGCACCAACGTCACCGGCTCGGCCAAGTTCAGGAAGCTGATCGAGGCGAACGATTACGCGGCAGCGCTCGCCGTCGCTCGCGAGCAGGTCGAGAGCGGCGCCCAGATCATCGACGTGAACATGGACGAGGGACTTCTCGACAGCGAGAAGGCGATGACCACGTTCCTCAACATGATCGCTTCGGAGCCGGACATCGCGCGCGTCCCGGTGATGATCGACAGCTCCAAGTGGAGCGTCATCGAAGCCGGCCTAAAGTGCGTTCAGGGTAAACCGATCGTCAATTCGATCAGCATGAAGGAGGGCGAAGAGGCCTTCCTGGCGCAGGCGCGCAAGGTGCGCCGCTATGGCGCCGCGGTCGTGGTCATGGCGTTCGATGAGGAAGGTCAGGCCGATACCGTCGAGCGCAAGGTTTCGATCTGTGAGCGCGCCTACAAACTGCTCACCGAGAAGATCGGCTTTCCGCCCGAGGATATCGTTTTCGACCCCAACATCTTTGCCGTTGCGACCGGCATCGACGAGCATAACGGCTACGGTGTCGCCTTCATCGAGGCGACCCGGCGGATCAAGGAAGCCTGCCCGCACGCACACATCTCGGGCGGCGTCTCGAATCTCTCGTTCTCGTTCCGCGGCAACGAGACCGTGCGGCAGGCCATGCATTCGGTGTTTCTGTACCATGCGATCAAGGCCGGCATGGACATGGCGATCGTCAACGCCGGCCAGCTCCCGGTCTATGACGACATCGAGTCCGAGCTGAGGGAGCTGTGCGAGGACGTCATCCTCAATCGTCGCCCGGACGGGACCGATCGTCTGCTCGAGGCGGCCCAGCGGTTCAAGGGAGACGGCACCAAGCGCAAGGAAGCCGATCTGTCGTGGCGCGAGACGACGGTCGAGGAGCGCCTCAAGCACGCGCTGGTACACGGTGTCACGGATTTCATCGAGATCGATACCGAAGAGGCTCGGCAGGGCGTCGCGAAACCGCTGCATGTGATCGAAGGGCCGCTGATGGCCGGCATGAATGTCGTCGGCGACTTGTTCGGCGCCGGCAAGATGTTCCTGCCGCAGGTGGTCAAATCGGCGCGCGTGATGAAGCAGGCGGTGGCGTATCTGCAGCCGTACCTGCAGGCCGAGAAGGAAGCGTCCGGGCTGACCGAGATGCCGGCCGCAGGCAAGATCGTCATGGCCACTGTCAAAGGCGACGTGCACGACATCGGCAAGAACATCGTTGGCGTCGTCCTCCAGTGCAACAACTACGAGGTCATCGATCTCGGCGTGATGGTGCCGGCGGCGAAGATCCTTGAAGTGGCCAAGCGCGAGAAGGCCGACGTTATCGGTCTTTCAGGCCTGATCACGCCGTCGCTCGATGAGATGTGCACGGTCGCCGCCGAGATGGAACGCCAAGGCTTCAACGTGCCGCTGCTGATTGGCGGCGCGACGACCAGCCGCGTGCACACCGCCGTCAAGATCAGCCCGAACTATTTGCGCAATCAAGCGATTCACGTGCTGGACGCGAGCCGCGCGGTCGGCGTCGTGTCCAAGCTCCTGTCCGATACCGAACGCGATCCCTACGTTGCGGGCATCCGCGCCGAGTACGAGAAGGCGCGCAATGCGCACATCCGCTCGGAGGCCAACAAGCAGCGCATCACGCTGGATGCGGCGCGCGCAAATGCATTCACCGCGGATTGGTCGACCTTCGATCCCGTGCGCCCGGCGCAAATGGGTGTGCAGCGGATCGCGGCCTACGATCTCGCCGAGCTCGTGCCGTATATCGACTGGACGCCCTTCTTCCAGACGTGGGAGTTGCGCGGGCGTTATCCGATGATCCTCGAGGACGCGAAGTACGGCGTGGAAGCGCGCAAGCTGCTCGACGACGCGCGCGCGATGCTTGATCGGCTGGTGCGCGAGAAGTGGCTCACCGCCAACGCCGTCCTTGGATTCTGGCCGGCGAATACGGTCGGCGACGATATCGAGATTTTTGCCGAAGATGGCCGCAACGCGCCGCTCGCAGTGTTTCATACGTTGCGCCAGCAGATCGCGCGCGATCCCGGTCGCAGCCGCGCGCATGTCGCGCTCTCGGATTTCATCGCACCGAAGGACAGCGGCCGGCAGGATTATATCGGTGCCTTTGCGGTCACGACGGGGATCGGCGAGGAAGCCGCACTCGAAGCGCACATCAAGACGACCGATGACTACGGGCGGATCATGCTGAAGGCGCTCGCTGATCGGCTCGCCGAAGCATTTGCGGAGCGCCTGCACGAGCGCGTGCGCCGCGAATTCTGGGGCTACGCCGACGACGAGCAGCTCACGAAGCAGCAGATCATCGAGGAAGGCTATCAGGGTATTCGCCCCGCACCGGGTTATCCAGCCCAGCCGGATCACACCGAGAAGGCGACGATCTGGCAGTTGCTGGATGTCGAAACGGCGGCGGGCATATCGCTGACCGAGAGTTTCGCGATGTGGCCGGGCGCGTCCGTCTCAGGGCTCTATTTCGCGCATCCCGACAGCCACTACTTCGGCGTTGGGAAAATCGAGCGCGACCAGGTTGCGGACTACGCGCGCCGCAAGGGTTGGTCAGTCGAGGAATGCGAACGCTGGCTCGCGCCGATCCTGAATTACGATCCGACGAGAAAGTAATGTTCCGGCGTCGGTCGCGTCTCGCGGCGCCTGCGGCAACAAAAAAAGCCGGCCAACGGGCCGGCTTTTGATTTGTGGCCATCGCTGCTTTCAATTCAGCGCGACGGCGGGTACGTGATTAGCGCCTAGTTGGCGGATGCAGTGGTTTGACACGCCAGCGCAGGTCGTCAAAGAACCCGAATATCCAACGAGCGTGCCGCGGCCCGGAAGTGCCGGTCTTCGAGGTCGCCCGTCTGGGAGGTGGAAGGCGGCGTGTCAGCATTGACCACTCCATCATAGTTGATGAGCCCGCTTTGCCCAATCGCGATCCCAGCCGCTGGCGAACGAGGCACTTGCGGCAGGATGCGCGCAGATGCACCGGACGAGCGGCAGTTATCAGCGAAGAGGGCGAAATGCAGGCTGGTGGGGATGAGATCGGCGATTGGAGTCGAAGGTAGGTCGGCAGGCGGCCCCATCCTTGGCCACCGGATCCTTGCAGTGCTGTTCGAGCAACTCGCCAGCATGCCCTCGCTCATTGCAGTGCCGAATGCGACGATCGCTTCGGCTGCATCGTAAGCGACGCAACAAGTCACGTGCGGCCCGAAGGCCGGTTCGTTGAAAAGCAGAAAAACGCTGCTCTCACCATCAAGATAGGTGATTCGTATGACAGTGGGATAGCTATCATAGGACGACGCGGGCGGTGCGGTGGCGGGTTTCGAAGACGCTGATGCCGCGTCGCAACGATTGCGGTGCCATTTTCGCCGCACACGGCCTCGCTGCCGGAAGGTGCGGGCATCAGACAGCCGCCCGGTCGGACCCAGTCCGAAGGCTCGTGACGCGCCGAGCGCGCAGTGTCGGTATTTCGTATGCGATGAGAAAGCTCAAAAGAAAAATGATCGTCCCGGGACCACCGCGCATATTGGCGGGCCCGAAACGATCATTTTCATTTCAAAGCTGTTGTCGCACAGCGAACGGCATAAGCGCTGTTCGGGTGATTCTTAGACTGCGAAATCCGCGAGCTTTGCGCCTTTGGACAAGCGCGCGGCGAGCCATTTCGGCTGACGGCCACGGCCAGTCCAGGTCTCTTCCGGATTATCTTTGTTACGGAATTTTACAGCGACTTTCGAGCCGTTGGTACGCTTTGCAGCGCGCGGCGAGCCTGTGAGATCTTCGATCTTATAACCGAGGCTTTCGGCCACCGCGATCACCTTGCGGCGGGCCAGCGTCATATCATTGCGACGCGCCGCAGTGATCGCTTTGGACAGGCGCGTCTCATGATCGAGCAGCTCTTTCAGCGACATCTTGTCGTAGTTTATGGCAGCCATGGTACCTCGTGCTCCTTTTGGATCCGGATTGGATAGTTCTGAAAGCTGGGATCGGGCGACTTTTATTTGTATTCCGTGCCGGGCGCAATACGCGTCGCGTAGATGTTACTGAGCACAGGCGGTAGGCTCATTTACAGCGCAAAACGGTATTCCTCTTATATATTCCGTATTTTCGACGAGAATGACAAGTGCTTTCTGCGCTGGCGGCCCAATCGGTCCAAGCAGAGCTGCCCGCTGGTATTATTCAATCAGTCGAATGACGACCTCATATATCGGATTAAGTTAATTGCTCTCAGCCGCCGGTGGGCGCGGTTCAGTTTCGACGATCCGAGCCTTGGGAATTTGAATATCGTGCATTCTGCAAAGGCGAAACGCGAATGCCGGCGCGACGCGAGGGGCGCTCGTCCCGCACCGCAATGGTGCGTTAGCAGCCAACCGAGCTGGCTGCCAACACGATGAATTGCCTAAATATTATTATTGAAAGGGAACGCATCCGGCATATTCTGGTTGGAATCGGCAGATCGCCGATCAGCAGGCCAAATGGCTAGGATGGAGAGCCGGCATGGCAATGAACGATGCCCGTTTGCAATTGGAAGGCTTCAGTCTGACGACCGCCGAAATTCTGTATCGATTGCCCGATTATCCCGCGCTGCTGCAAACCTACGTTTGGCAAGAGTACGATCTCCACCCACGGTTTCCCCGGTTGAAGGCATTTCTGGCGTTCTGGGCCGCCAATCTAGAGGGGCCGCTCTACCGCATCACGGTTGCCCACAAAGGGCTGATCTCGCCTCGAGAGGTGCGAATCGCCGCCGATCAGCTTCATTTGCATTGAAAATCCGCTTTGACTTCGGCGGATACCGATCCGACACGTGCAAGTTTGGCGCTTAATTCTCGTGGCGGAGGGATGGTTGCCCCCCGCCCGAGAATGTCTCCCGATACACAATCCACAACCCGACACTCATTTGGGCCGCTACCGCGTTGACCCGCATGGGCGACTCGGGTTGCGATCGCCGGGCGCCTGGGATCGGCACACGCATAGACTCAGGGACGGGTCAAAGCGGTTGCCGATGGGGTTTCCGGGGGAGGATGGGGGTTTATCGTGGAACGCAATTTGGCCAGCCATGCATCAGCGAGGCGTCGGGGCGGCCTGCCGCGCCTGTACGTCGCGATCTGGGTGGCTCTTTCGAGCATGGCACTGACGTATCTGGCCATGTTCTCAATCCGCCCGGATCTGGCCGACGGGTTAGGCCGGCACATCGCTGCGCTAGCGGGTTCAGAATCCTCGCCCATGAGAGCCAGCGAGATCGATGGCGTCCGCACCTTGGCTGAGCTTGCCGACCTTCGCCGCACGGTCGATACCTTGCAGACCGAGTTGAGCACCGTGCGGGCAGCCGTTGCCGGGCGCGAGGATCGCGACCAGGCGTTCGCCGCACGGCTCTCCGCGATCGAGGCGCAAAGGGTTGCGGAGCAGTCGAACCCGTTGTCGACCGCCAGCATCAATCCACCGTCCGATGCACGGACCCGGTCCGACGACGAGCCGGCGACTGCCCGCGGCGCCAGGGGCCGGACCGTCGAGGTGCCACCTGTCGAACTCGCACCGCCGACGCTGACACTCAATTCATTGCCGGAACGCGCGCCGCCACGGCAGGAGAAGCCAAGCGAGCGGGAGCGCGTCGCCTTCGGTCCGCCGCAGGTCAAGCCATCTGCCGCTGAACCCTCGGGACCGAGGGGGGTGCAAATAGCCATGGGCCCGTCGGTCGATGCCTTGCGCATCAGTTGGATGCTGCTGTCCGAGCGGCACAAGGAAATCCTGCGCGTCTATGAGCCTCGGTTTGTTCCAACGACGGGTGCCAGTCCGGGATATCGCCTCATCGCCGGCCCGATAGAGAACACCGCTGCAGCCAACCGGGTTTGTGCAGAACTGCGAGCGCGCCGCGTGACGTGTGGCGTGTCCGCTTTCGGAGGCGAGCCGCTGTAGTTGTCGTCTCGCTCAGTGCACCGGCGCCGTAATCAAGTGCTCATCAGGACGATAACTGCGCTCTGAATAAGCAGGACACCGAGCCAGTGTCCGCCGTCGATAAAAGTCAGGGTGCCCTTGGCGCCCTGAAACTGGTGATTGACGACCAGAGAACTCATTACGAAGCCGGCCCAGATCATCAAGCCTGAGAAAAGGCCATTGCGCAGTGTCATCGCCACGCCACCGCGCGAGAGATGCAGAAAGACGCCGGCGAGCATCGTCGCCATCACCAGCAATGCCACGAACGCGACGATGAACGGTACCGGCGAGGGACCCGAACCGCTGCCCTTCACGAATTTCTCGTCGAGGTTGGCGGCGGCCATCCACTGCTTCGACAGCAGCCCGTACCAGATGCCCCCGAAGATGAAACTCGCAACCGCCGCCATGGCGACGGCGGTGTAGCTAATGCCGGTGATGTGCATGGCAGTCGTCTCATGTTGTCGATGTGGGACGCACGCCGCAGCATCGGCTCAGCATGGCCCCATGGCAATGGTGCCGGGCCGACATCAATTTGTCGATGTGGCCGATACGCCGAGCCACTAAGCGCGCAGTTGCCACACCGCAGCGCGCTTGATCTCCGCATCCTCGAGCTCCCGCGTTACTGGAACCTCGAACTGGGCGACGGCTGTGAAGGCATCGGTCGGAAAGTAGTTGCGGCGTGGGTCGCCCACGAGCACGCGACTGCCGCGCGCCGCCGCCGCCTGTATGAATGACATGACGCGCTCGGCGAGTGGGCGCTCATAGAAGAGATCGCCGACGAGCACGATATCTGCGGGCGGCGGCGCTCCGGCAAGCCAATCGTCGGTGGTGGCCTCGACCGATACACCGTTGGCGATCGCGTTGATGCCGATCGCGGCGACGGCGATCGCGTCGATATCGGAGGCGTCGACGCGACGGGCGCCGACCATTGCCGCGGCGATCGCCGAGAGCCCCGAACCGGCGCCGATGTCGATCGCGGTGCGGCCTTGGATCTCCTCGCCGTGGTCGAGAACATATCTCGCAAGCGCCTGCCCGCCCGCCCAGGCAAATGCCCAGTAGGGCGGCGGCAGTCCCATTTCGCCCAATTCCTCCTCCGTCTTGCGCCAGATCGGCAACGACTCCTC
>LNEA01000415.1 GCA_001464855.1 Rhizobiales bacterium Ga0077530 | reverse complement strand
TTCAACAACCCCGCGCGCCACAACGCCGTCTCGCTCGACATGTGGGAGCGCATGACGGCCCTGCTCGCCGACTTCGCGGCCGATCCGGAGCTGCGGGTGCTCGTTGTGTCCGGCGCTGGCGGCAAGGCGTTCGTCTCGGGCGCTGATATCTCGAAATTCGAGAGCCAGCGCTCCACGCCCGAAGCGGTGGCGCACTACAATACCGTCGGCTCCAAGGCCTACGAGACGCTCTACAATTTCCCCAAGCCGACGATCGCCAAGATCCAGGGCTACTGCATCGGCGGCGGCATGAATGTCGCCGTCTGCTGCGACGTGCGAATCGCTACGTCGAATTCGAAGTTCGGCATCCCCGCGGGACGGCTCGGGCTCGGCTACGGGTACGGCGGCGTCCACCGCCTCTCCGAGATCGTCGGCCTCTCGAAGGCGATGGAGCTGTTCTATACCGCCCGCCAGTTCACGGCGACCGAAGCGGAAGCCATGGGCTTTCTCAACCAAGTGGTGCCCGAGGACGGCCTCGACGCTGCTGTCGCCACGATGACCGGACAGATCTCAGAAAACGCGCCGCTGACGATCGCCACCATCAAGGCGGTCGCGCGCGAAATCGGTCGCCCGTCGGCCGAACGCGATCACGCCAAGCTCGATGCCATGGTCGCCAAGTGCTTCGCCTCGGAGGACTATATCGAAGGGCGGCGCGCCTTCATGGAGAAGCGGAAACCCGCGTTCAAAGGCCGCTGAGGGCGCTCGCCCCTTGAGTTCGCCATACTAATGTTCGAATACTGGCTGTCACAGGCAATGTGCCATAACACCAAAGCCTTGGGCGTCCAGGACCGTGCGCGGAGATGCGTAACACCATCGCCATCATGAACACGAAGGGCGGCGTCGGGAAATCGACGATCGTCCTCGCTGTTGCCGAGACGCTCTCGGTTTACCATGGCAAGAACGTACTGGTGATCGACTCGGACTCGCAGGCCAGCGTCAGCACGATGATGATGGCGACGGAAAGCCTGCGCAAACTCCAGAACGAAGGCCGCACGATCGTCGACTACCTGGTCGCGCAGGTCCTGAAGGGCACGCCGGTCGAGTGGACAGAGTTCGTCGTCGGCGGCGTGTCCGACATCGACGACGCCCGCTCGGTCTATCTCATGCCGAGCGACATGCAGTTGACGCTGCTCGAACGCGAGGTGTCCAAGGAGAGCCAGCACGCACGCTTGCGCACCGCGATCGGCGGTCTGTTGAGCCGCGCCCGTATCGTTTTCGACATCGTGCTGATCGATTGCCCGCCGGGTCTCTCGGTGCTGACCGAATGCTGGCTCCGGGAAGCCGACTTCCACGTCTCGCCGACCAAGCCCGACTATGTCTCGGTGTGCGGGCTCGACGTCTTTCGCCGCTTCCGCGAGTTGAACCCGGAGATGGGGTTTGCGGAAAACCTCGGCGTCGTCGTCAACATGAAGGATCGCGGCTCACCGCTCGACGAGGAATATCACCGCTGGCTGGCCGCCGACGCCAACAACAACTGCTTTACGCATGCGCTGCCCCGCGTCCACGCCATGCAGCAGGCAGCTCAGTTCCAGCACGGCGAACGCTCGTACCTCGCGAAGTATCCCGGCGATGTCGGCGTCGCGGTGCGTGGTCTCGTTGACGAGATCCTCACCCGCGCCAC
>LNEA01000414.1 GCA_001464855.1 Rhizobiales bacterium Ga0077530 | reverse complement strand
TGCCGAGGGCAAAGCGAAACATACTGACGGCAAGCAGTTTCGGGGTCGGCGAGTTGATCGCGAAGGCGCTCGATCTCGGCGCCGAACGGATCCTGATCGGTTGCGGCGACAGTGGTGTGAACGATGGCGGGGTCGGTATTGCCATGGCCCTCGGTGTCGGGTTTTTCGATGTCGACGACAAGCCGCTCGAACGAGGCGCCAAAAGCCTCGAACAATTGCACCGGATCGACGCGAGTGGGCTCGACGGGCGCCTGCGGCATGTGCAGATCGATGTTGCGGTGAACTGGCACAACCAGCTTCTCGGACCGCGCGGCGTGTCCCGCGTTTATGGGCCGCAGAAGGGGGCAAGTGCCAAGCAAATCGTGACGCTCGAGCGCGGGCTGGAGCGCTACGCGGCGGTTCTGCTCGAAACGACCGGCATCGACGCCGCATGTCAGCCGGGGGCCGGCGCATCGGGTGGCATCGGCGCGACGCTTGCGGGATTGCTCGGCGCAGTGCTGCATCCTCGCTTTGAGATCATCTCGACCTATCTGGATTTCGATCGCTATCTGCGGGGCGCCGATCTCGTCATCACGGCCGAAGGCTGCGTCGATGGACAATCGGCGCGTGGCAAAATCCCCGCTGAGATCGGCATTCGCGCCCGGGCGCTCGGCATTCCCGTGATCGTACTTGCGGGCGCGATCGGCGAAGGTGCTGAGCAAGTTCTCGACCAGGGTGTCACCGCGTACGCGAGCATTGCTGTGGGCCCGACCACGCTCGCCGCCGCGATCCGCAGTAGCGAGGACCAACTTGCCGCCGCCGCCGAGCAAATGGTCCGGCTGGTCGCCGCTTCGCGCGACGCCGGGTCGGCGGCCGGCAAGGCGAGGAAGGCCCGGTCGCGACGTTTGAGCGGTTGAACGGTTCGCTCGAGCGCGGGTGCATTGCACCATCCCAAGGTCTCGGAAAGATTGAATTTTCCTGAGCGGCGCGCGGTTGACACCCCGGTTTGAGGCTGGCAAGAGAGCCGCGGCGTAGCTATTACGCGCGGATAATCCGTGGGATCCTCAGCGAGCAGCGATCTACTAACCTATTCGTCCGCGAGCAGCAGCTTATTGAGCGGCGCGAACGCCAATCGATACCGTCGGTCGGGGGCGTTCCGGTCATGCGGCAATCCAGGAGCCTGACATATGAAAACGTATTCCATCGCGGCTATTCCAGGAGACGGTATCGGCAAGGAAGTTATCGCTGCCGGAGTCGAGGTGCTCGAGGCGCTCGCCGCACGTGACGGCGGATTCAAACTCGCGGTGACGCCCTATGATTGGGGCTCCGACTACTATCACCGGCACGGCCGCATGATGCCCGATGATGGTCTCGACGCGATCCGCTCCGCCGACGCAATTTTCTTCGGCGCAGTCGGTGCGCCCGATGTGCCCGATCACATCACGCTGTGGGGGTTGCGGCTCGCGATCTGCCAGCCCTTCGACCAATACGCGAA
Organism: Rhizobiales bacterium Ga0077530; assembly: GCA_001464855.1. GTDB lineage: Bacteria > Pseudomonadota > Alphaproteobacteria > Rhizobiales > Hyphomicrobiaceae. The sequence continues at coordinate 6,385 of LNEA01000414.1, read as the reverse complement.
CGTCCGCCCGACGCGCATCCTGCCGGGGATCAGCAGCCCGCTCGCGGGCGTGACCGCGAAAGAACTTGATTGGGTGATCGTGCGCGAGAATTCCGAGGGTGAGTACGCCGGTGTCGGTGGTCGCGCCCATCGCGGTCTACCCGAGGAGGTTGCGACCGACGTCTCGATATTCACGCGCGTCGGCGTCGAGCGGATCATGCGGTTTGCCTTCAAGCTCGCGCAGTCGCGCCCGCGCAAGCTGCTGACCATCGTCACCAAGTCGAATGGAGATTGCCGCCCAGGTGGCGAAGGACTTTCCCGATGTGACGACGGACAAGATGCTGGTTGACGCGATGACAGTGCGGATGACGCTCAAGCCCGCCTCGCTCGACACCATCGTTGCGACCAACTTGCATGCCGACATCCTGTCCGATCTCGCCTCTGCGCTGTCCGGCTCGATCGGTGTCGCGCCGACTGCCAATATCAACCCGGAGCGACGTTTCCCCTCGATGTTCGAGCCGATCCATGGCTCGGCCTTCGACATCACGGGGAAGGGGATCGCCAACCCAGTCGGCACGTTCTGGTCAGCGGTCATGATGCTCGAGCACCTTGGCGAGCCGGCTGCCGCGGGGCGCCTCATGCGCGCGATCGAGCGGGTGACGGCCAATCCCGAGCTGCATACGCCGGATCTCAATGGCCGCGCCACGACGCGGCTCGTCACCGATGGCGTCTGTGCGGCCTTGAGGGCCGATAATACTTAAGAAGAAAAGGGGGGGACATGGCCCGCCATCCCCGCTAATAGGGGTCTATTGAGCATTGGGCACCTTCGGGTCGCGTCAGTGCTCGCGACGTTCGACTTTCCGTCAATTCGTCGAGACCGGCACTGCAGCCGGCCGTCAAAGGGTAGAAACAGTTCAACGCTCGAAGGAAAAACTACATGCGCTCTAAGTTGACGATGCTCGCTTTACCGCTTGCTCTTTGGGGCCTGGCCTCCGAGGCGCGGGCTCAGACGCCAGATCCGAGCTGGCCGCAAACACTGACTCTCGGGACGGCCTCGGTTGGCGGCACCTATTTCGTGTACGGCCAGGTCTGGGCCTCCCTGGTCAACGGCAAGATCGGCACCAAGATCAGCACCCAGCAGACCCAGGGCCCGAACCAGAACATCATTCTCACCGACAGCCGCCAGATCGACTTCGGCATGACGACGATGGGCGTCGCGCTGCAGGCCTGGACGGGTCAGGGTGCGTGGACCAAGGGCACCAAGTACAACAACATCCGCGCGATGTTCCCGATGTACGACACGCCGTTCCACTTCATCGCGCTCGAGAAAACAGGGCTGAAGACGGTTGCTGACATTGCTGGCAAGCGGGCTGGCGTCGGCCCCCGCGCCGGCACCTGCGGCACCTACTTCCCGATGATGTTCGATACGCTCGGCATCAAGGCGACGATCCGCAATGGCCAGGGCTCCGACATGGCGGCCAACCTCCAGGACGGTCTGATCGACGTATTCCCGTTCTGCGCGGGCGTGCCGATCTCGGCGTACTCGGAGCTCGAGACGACCAACAAAGTCCGCTTCTTCACGTACACCGACGCGGAGATCGCCAAGCTCAAGGTCGCGATGCCCGAGCTTTCGGATTCGGTGATCCCGAAGGGCACCTACAAGCAGCAGACCGAAGATCACAAGACGGTCGGCGTCTACAACTTCGCGATTGCGCACAAGGACGTGCCCGAAAGCCTCGTCTACGCAGTGACCAAGGCCGTGCTCGAGAGCAACCCGGATATGGTCAAGGGTCATGCGGCTTCCAGTGAGACGCTGATCGAGAACTGGAGCCGCAATACCTTCCTTCCCTTCCATCCGGGCACGATCAAGTATCTGCAGGAAAAGGGCATCAAGGTACCGGACAAGCTGATGCCCCCGAAGGGCTGAGGTCATCCGCAGGAGTATCGAACGGGTCGTGGCGATCGGCGATGCCGGTCCCCGCGGCCCGTTCGGCTATCATGATTTCTGACGGTATCGAGGGTCAGCGAAGGGGCGGGGCACCATGAGCGCGAACATCAGAGACGAAGACCTCGAGGTGAAAGCTCCCGTTTCCGATGAGGAATTCATCGGCACGCGGCGCGTGCTGCGGAGCTGGGAAGCCAACCTCGTGGCGGTGCTGTGCATCACCTTCACGCTATTCCACCTGTTCGTGCTCAACGTCTATTCGCTTGAGCCGCTGATGTTCCGGGCGATCCATGTCGGCTGGGGAATGGCCATCGGCTTTCTCATCTCGGCGCCGTTTCTGCGCGCCGGCGCCGACGGCGTTCCGTGGTACGACTGGATCCTCGCGGTGGCCGCCGCAGCCTGCGCCTTTTACATCTGGTGGGAGCTCGATGGGCTGCTGTTCCGCGCCGGCGCCCAGTTCACGCCGGGTGATGTGATCACCGGCGTCGTCGGTACGGTGCTGGTGCTCGAAATTTCGCGCCGAATGACCGGCCTCGCTTTGCCGATCATCGCCGGCGTCTTCATCCTCTACTGTTTCGTCGGTCCATGGATGCCGGGCGTGCTGCGGCACAACGGCTTCGCGGTCGATCGCCTGTTCACGTACATGTTCAGTGAATACGGCATCTTCGGCGTGACGACGCAGGTGTCGTCGACCTACATCATTCTGTTTGTCACGTTCGCGGCGTTCCTGACCGTGTCGAAGGCCGGCGACTACATCAACGATGCAAGCAACGCGCTGTTCGGCTGGGCGCGCGGCGGCCCGGCCAAGGCGTGCGTCGCATCCGGCATCGCGTTCGGTGCCATTTCAGGTTCCGCAGTCGCCAACGTCGTCGCCTCGGGCATGGTGACGATCCCCATGATGCGCCGGGTCGGATATGACCGGCCAACGGCGGCGGCGATCGAGGCGACGTCATCGACGGGTGGCCAGATCACCCCGCCGGTACTCGGCGCCGGCGCGTTCCTGATGGCCGAGATCACCGGCATTCCCTATGGCACCATCGCTCTCGCGGCGGTCATTCCGTGCCTGCTGTTCTATATCGCCTGCTGGATTCACGTCGATCTGCACGCGATCCGGCTCGGCGTCAAAGGCCTGCCGTTCTCTGAGCTGCCGCCGATCAAAGCGATCCTGCCGCGGATCTATCTGCTCGCCCCGATTTTCGTGCTCGTGTACGTGCTGCTCGATGGTTATTCGCCATTCCGTGCCGGCTCACTCGGTATCGTGGCGGCGCTGATCTGTGGCGCGATCGCCATCTGGTTCAGGGACTTCAAACCCGACGGCAGCGTGAGTACGGAGGGATCGGACAGTTGGGGTTCCATGCTGTTCAGTGCCGTCTTGCGGTTCGCGATCCTCGCGGGAATGGGATTCGGAATGATGGCGCTGATGGTGCATGGCATTCCAATGCTGCCCTCATCGGTTGCGCTTGCTGCGTCCATCGGCCTTGTCGCGTTGCCGGCGTTGTTGTTCGGCTGGCAGCGGACGCTCGAGGCGCTTGAGAAAGCCGCGCGCGACAGCATCCAGCTTGTCGCGGTCTGCGCTTGCGCCGGCATCATCGTCGGCGTCGTCGCTCTGACCGGCGTCGGTGGGCGCTTCTCCGAGCTGATCCTCGGTGTCGCCGGCGCGAGCCAGCTTCTCGCCATGATCTTTGCGGCCATGGTCGCGCTTGTCCTCGGCATGGGTATGCCAACGACGGCGGCCTACGCGATCGCTGCCGCTGTGATCGCGCCGGGTCTCTCGCGCATGGGCGTGCAGCCGCTGGTCGCGCACATGTTCGTCTTCTATTTCGCGGTGATCTCGGCGATCACGCCGCCGGTGGCGCTGGCGTCGTTCGCGGCCGCCGGAATGGCGCAAGCCGACCCTTGGAAGACGTCATGGATCGCCGTGAAATTCGGGCTTGCGACCTTCCTCGTGCCGTTCATGTTTTACTATTCGCCGGTGCTGCTGATGCAGGGCGAATGGCCCGCCATTATCCAGGCGACGGTGACGGCGGCCATCGGCGTCTGGTTCCTCGCGGGTGCCTCCGAGGGCTGGTACGGCGGTCGCCTCGCGATGCCGCTGAGGTTCGCCATGGGCGCGGCGGCATTGTGCATGTTGCATCCAGGCTCGATTTCCGATCTCGTCGGTCTTGGCATTGGCATCCCAATCTACGCCTATCAGCGCATGATCGGGGGCGGCAGCACGCCTGCGACGGCATAGGCTAGTGGGCCAGATAATCGCGTAGTGCTGCAAGCAATGTCGCGGTGGCGATGAGCCCGAGCATGATCAGCGCGGCGTTGCGGAAGTGACGCTGACCGCCGCTTGCGAAATAACGGCTGCCCAGCAAGATCGAGCCGCCATAGATCGGCAGGAGCATCAGCCCGAGCACGATCGATTGCCGTGTGAAGAGGCCGTAATACAAGAGCGGCAGCAGCGACGAGAGCGACACCGCCGTCATCAGCGCCAGGACGTTGCCGCGCTGTTGTACCGGCGAGCCCGGCCGCGACAGGGCCACCGCGACGACCGGCGGGCCGCCGACTCCTGCCGTGCCCTGGATCAGGCCGCCCGCGATGCCGGCGCCGATCAGCACGGGGCGGCTCACTTCGCCTTCGAGGCGCCAGCCGCGTGCCAACATCGCGACCATGAACACCACAAGCGCCGATATGACGATTTTCATGATCGCTGGATTGACGCTGACCAGGATCCAGGTTCCGATTGGCGTGCTCAGAAAAATGGCGAGCGAGATCGGTATGACGATCGGTCGCTCTGCGGTCCGTATTGCTTCGGGAAGAAGCTGGAGCAGCGTGGGTATGCCGACGACGGTCATCGCGGCCACGGCAAGGCGGGGATCATAGGCGAGGCTGAGGACCGGGATGGCGACGAGGGCGGCGCCGAAGCCGACGAAGCCGCGCATGAAGCCGCCGATGAAGACCGCTGCGCAGACGATGGCCAAACGGGCGTCCAGCGCTACGCCGAGCAGTTCCGCCACGTCGCTCTCCCATAGTGCGGCGCCGACCGGTTTCTTGCTGCGGCGTCTCGCATGTCGGGACGCACGATGACCGCTCGCACGCCCGCTGACCAGCGCGCTGACACGTGGGCGCTCCGTCGCGGAAGCATGGCATTGATCGTCAGGAGGCTTGGCCCGCGCGCTTTTTCGCCAGTGCGCGATCGAGGAAGCCGAGGCGATCCTGGCCCCAATAGATGACGCCGTCGAGAACGTATGACGGCGCGCCGAATACGCCGAGCGCGAGTGCTTCGGCGCTATAGGCCTGATACAACTCCTGGACGCGAGAGGTCCGCTCGGCTGCGACCAGCGCGGCGCCGTCGTAGCCGTTCTCGTCGGCGATCTGGCGGCGGACGTCGGCGTCCGAGATATCGCGCTCCTCGGCCCACAGAGCGCGCAGGATCGCGTGCGAGAGCGGGAAGGCGTCGAGCCCCTGATCCTGCGCGGCGATCACCATCCAGCCGGCGTATTTGTTCCAATTGGGATCAGTTGGAATCTGCTGCGGGTAATGACGGGGCTTGAGCACCAGCGGCATCCCGAGATAATCGCTCCAGCGGGCGAGTTCCACCTCATGGTAGGCGCGTCGGGGCGGCAGGCGCGTGCGCAGCGGCATTCCGCCGGTCTTCAACACGACGTCCTGGAAGTCGTAGGGTTTGAGGAGCAGGCGTACGCGATGGCGGCGGACGATATCCTGGAGCTGCGGCCCGCCGAGATAGGCCCATGGCGAGGACTGGCTGTAGTAGCAATGCAGATCGATCATGGGCGTGCCTTCGCGAGATAGGATGGGAGACGAACAGAATGGCCGAGATCTGGCAGGGCGTGAAGACCGCGCGGAACGATCAGGCGCTCGTCGCGCTGGCTGAGCGCGCCCGCCACGATCTCGACATGCTGAATTTCCCCGCCGCCAACTGGGTACCGCCATCCATGGGGCCTGATGGCCGGCCGATGCTGGATGCGCTGATCGTTGGTGGCGGCATGTGCGGGCAGACGGTCGCCTACGGCCTGATGCGCGAGGGCATCCGCAATATTCGTACGATCGATCGCAATCCGCGCGGCGAGGAAGGGCCGTGGGGGACGTACGCGCGCATGGAGATCCTGCGCTCGCCGAAGACGCTGACAGGCCCCGATCTCGGCGTACCGTCGCTGACGTTCCGGGCGTGGTTCGAGGCGCAGCACGGCGTTGAAGGTTGGGCACGACTGCACAAGGCGGGGCGGATCGATTGGCGCGACTACCTGCTGTGGGTACGCGATACGGTCGGCATCGCAGTGGAAAACGGCACGACACTGGTGGGGATGGAGCCGACCGTGGCGGGTGTACGGGCGACGCTCGAGAGCGCGTCGGGCCGCGAGGAGGTATGGGCCCATAAGGTGGTGCTGGCCGGTGGTCGCGACGGAGCCGGTGCGCTGCGGTTCCCGCACTTTCCGGGGCTCGCCCACGCGAGCG
>LNEA01000413.1 GCA_001464855.1 Rhizobiales bacterium Ga0077530 | reverse complement strand
ATGGCGCCGAGCTGAATGAGAATTTCGAATGTTTTCTGTGGCGACTCAAAGCCGAGAAAATGGCCCGCCAAGAGAACATGTCCCGTCGACGAAACGGGGATGAATTCGGTCAGCCCCTCGATCAGGCCGAGCAGGACCACTTGCCACGTCGGCATCGTTCGCGCCCTCGTATCCGATTGTTCATGTGCCAAGCGTCGGAGCGGCCATCCGCCGCGCCTCTTGGCGGAATGCCGTCGCCGACCAGCCGATACGTGACGATTATCCAGCGCCGCCGCTCGAATGACGCCTGCACGGCGACGGTCAAACGTCGTATACTCACGGCGTCATTTGCCACGACGCGGGTCCAATGCGCAATGATCGGCGCGCAACGCTCGGGCGCACAAATCACGGCGCAGGCCGAACTTCGATGCACAAGGAGATCATAAGCCGATCATGAGGCGCGGTCTGATCATTCTCGGCGTCCTCGTCGTTGCGGCGCTTGCGACACTGTTTGTCGCCCCCATCCTGATCGATTGGGATCGCTATCGGGGCGCCATCGAAGAAGAAGCCTCGCGTCTCGCGGGGCGTGAAGTGCGCATCGGCGGCAAAATCAACGTCCGTCTGCTGCCGGTGCCGTACATCCATATCGGTCGCCTGCGCGTTGCCGACACCACCGCGGCGATCGGCGAGCCGTTGTTCAAGGCCGACTCGCTGACGATGTGGCTCGCTCTGTCGCCGCTGCTCGGTGGCGCGATCGAAGCGCGCCGCGTGGAACTGGACGGCCCGGTCGTCAATCTCGTGCTGGACGAGAACGGTAGCGGCAATTGGGCGAGCCTGACCCGACTCGCAGGAGCCGGCGCCGCGCTCCCCGGCAGCATCGCACTCGACGACGTGAGCATCGCAAATGGCTCGCTTGTCCTGCGCGCACCGGGCGGCGCCATCAGGGCCCAATTTCAGGAAGTGGCCGGCACCGTATCGGCCCTCGCTCTGGAGGGCCCGTATCGGGTCAACCTCAGCTATGTGCAGCCTGACCCGAAGGTCGTCGCGCGCGATGCCAAGGTCGCCGACAGCGCCCGTCGCGAACTCCGCCTGTCGACGGCGCGACAGGACGCCGACGGCGCAGTGCGTTTCAAGGGCACCGTAAAGGCGCTAACCGGCGGCATGAGCTGGGCCGTCGACGGGGCGGCCCACGATCTGCTCGGCCGGGTCCGGCTCGAAGGCGCCGTCACTGCCCGGATGCCGTTCGTCAAAAGCGAGCCTGCCCCCACGCGCGGCTGGACGACGCCCGCCCCGACAGTGGTCGAGGTCAAATCGACGCTGCGGGCCAATACCGACAGCATGGAACTCCCCGATCTCACCCTGACCATCGACGCCGACAACAAGCCGCAGCTCGCAAGTGGCGCGGCGAAGTTTTCCTGGCGCGGTCAGACGACCGCCGAAATCCTCTTGAAAGCCCGCTGGATCGACGTCGATCGCATCATCGGCACCGATGCATCAACGGCCTCCACCGCCACACTCGCCCGCATCATCGCGGGCCTCGGCGATGCGCTCCCCGATACCGAGCAACTGCGCGCGCTCGTATTGCTCGACCAGGCAACGCTCAACGGCGACGTCATCAGCGGCCTCAAGGCCGACATCCAAAAAGGCGCTGGCGGATACGAGGTCCGCGAACTCTCCGGCAACCTGCCGGGCAGCGCCCGCCTGATCCTCAGCGGCAAGCTTATTCCCGGCGGCGCCGATACGCGGTTCGAGGGCCCGGTGACGCTGCGCGGCGCCTCGTTCAACCGGTTCGTGGCCTGGGCCGGCCGGGGACTGCAACCTCCCGAGATTTCCCAGGACGGGCCGTTCGCGCTCGACACCCAACTCACGGTTGGACCAACACGCATCGGCGGCCAGGACATCCGCCTCGAACTGCCCGGCGGGCGGCTCGGTGGCGACGCGAGTTGGACTTGGCCCGCCACTGTGCCTGCCGCAGCACCCGCTGGTGGCCCTGGAACCGCCGCCGCCAATGCTGCGGCACCGACCGTGGTGCTCGCACTCGATGGCCCCTCACTGGACATCGGCGCACTGCTGCCCAACGAACCCAAGCCCGGCACGCTGGTGCGCGAGATGATCGCGCTCATTGCGCAGCCTGCTGCCAACCAGCCGACGAGCGGCGCCAAACCTTCGGATGCCAAAATACC
>LNEA01000412.1 GCA_001464855.1 Rhizobiales bacterium Ga0077530 | reverse complement strand
CTTGTAGTCCGTGTTGATCGGCACATAGACGGCGCCGGTTCGCGCCGCGCCGAACCAGGCATCGATGAAGCCGGGGCCGTTCACGGCCATGATCGCGACTTTGCTGTCCTTCCCCGCGCCCAGTTTCACGAGACCGTTGGCCACGCGATTGGCACGCGCATCCACTTGCGCAAAAGTCTGCGTGCCTTCGGCAAACTCCAGGAAGGTGCGATCGCCATAGCGCTCGGCCGTGGTGCGCAGCAATGAGCCAAGGGTGAAAGGCTCACACTTTAGATCGGACATTGCTTTTCGCCTCATGCATGACGGTTGCCGTCAAGCTGTTGGCGCGCCTCACATGGCGAGGTAGCGCCGACGTACTTCTTCGTTGGCCTTCAGGCCGGCAATCGTGTCGCGGTAGACGATTGCGCCTTTGTCGATGACAGCGGCGTCGTCGGCGACGCCGAGACAGAAATGCATGTTCTGCTCGGCGATCAGCGTTGTCGCTCCTGTCTTGCGCAGGGTTTTCAGGAGTTCGCCAATTCGCGCGACCACGATCGGAGCAAGGCCCTCACTCGGCTCGTCGAGCAGGAGCACGATCGGATTGCCCATGAGCGTGCGCGCGATGGCGAGCATCTGCTGCTCGCCGCCCGACAGTCGTCCTGCCATGCGCTGGCGCAGCGGCTCCAGCAGCGGAAACACCTCGACCCTTCTTCGCGCCGATCTCGAGGTTTTCCTCCACCGTGTGTTCAGGAAATACCTGGCGGTCCTCGGGAACGTAGCCGATGCCCGTGCGCGCGATGATATGCGACGGTCGGCCGGCGACATTCTTTCCGGCGACTTCGACCACGCCGCGCTTCGACGGTGCGACCCCGGCGATCGCCTTCATCGTCGTGCTCTTGCCAGCCCCGTTGCGTCCGAGCAGCGCGAGCGTGCGACCTTCGTGCAGTTCGAGGTCGACACCGAAGAGGATCTGGCTCTTGCCGTAGAAGACATCGAGACCTTCGACGCGGACGATGGGGTTACTGCTCATATCGCCGCCTCCTCGTGGCTCGTTCCGAGATAGGCTTCGATGACGGCGGGATTGGTGCGGATTTGATCGGGCGTCCCCTCTGCGAGAAGGCGCCCATAGCACAGCACGCAGATCCGCGGCGCGATCTTGAAGACGATGTCCATGTCGTGTTCGATGAAGATCAGCGTAAGCTTCTCGCGCTCCCAAAGTTCGTGCACGCGTTCGATCATGCGCCAGCGTTCATCGGGACCCATGCCGGCAGTCGGCTCGTCGAGCAGCAGCACCCTGGGTTCGAGCACCAGGGCCAACGCGATGTCGAGCAGCTTCTGGTCACCGTGCGACAGGTTCGCGGATATGACGCCGAGCTTTTCAGTCAGGCCGAGCATCTCGGCGACTTCGAGCGTGCGGTCGCGCATCTCCGGCAGCGGAAAGCGCCGGGAGACATTCTGGGCGCGGTGGCGATGTGCGGTCACTGCACCCAGGAGGCTTTCCTCGACGGTCAGGGTCGGGAAAATGCGCGCAATCTGGAAGGCGCGACCGATGCCGGCGTCGATGATCTGGGCCCGCGACCGCCCGAGCAGGCTCGCACCATCGAAGGTGACGGCACCGGAGTCCGGCTGCAGACCGCCGCTGATGAGGTTGAAGAACGTGCTCTTGCCGGCACCGTTCGGGCCGATGATGGCGGTGAGTGAGCCGGTCGGGAAGGCGATGTTGACGTCGGAGATCGCCGCTACACCGCCGAATGATTTATTCAGGCCCTTGATATCGAGCATGGCGTCAGCTCCCGCTTCGGCTGGCCGCTTCGCGACGTTGGCGGAACCAGTCGGCGATGAAGTCGGTCACGCCTTTGCGCAGGCCGAGTGCGAACAGGAGGATGACGCCACCGAGAACAAGGCCATGATGCTCGGTCCCGCGCGTGATGACGTCATTGAGCAGCGACAAGATCAGCGCACCCGCGGCCGGGCCGATAAATGTGGACAGCCCACCCAGCATGATCATGAAAATGCCTTCGCCCGACATCGTCCAGTTGACGAACTCTGGATACGCGCCGGAGACGAACAGCGCCATTACCATGCCGCCGATCGAACCGAAGATGCCGGCGATGACAAAGGCCGTCAGCTTGGCGCGGAAGACGTTGATGCCGAGGAAGCTCGCGCGCTCCGTGTTGTCGCGGATCATGCGCAGCGTGTAACCGAACGGGGACTCGACGATCTGGCGCAGGATCAGCAACCCGATCACCAGCAGCGTGACTGCGCAGACGTAGCGATGCGACTCCTGCGATAGGTCGACACCCCAAAATGGCGGGCGCGGGATGCCGCCCATCAGGCCCTGATCGCCGCCCGTCAGCGGCACCCAGGCAATGATGAGGCTGTAGAGCAGCATCTGGAAGGCGAGCGTGATGAAGGAGAAGTAGATGTCTTTCAGCCGGATGCTGATCGCGCCGACCACGAGGCCCAGACAGGCGCTGGTCACGATCGTGATGACGAACGCGGTCGGGATGGATGTGCCGAGTTTCTGCATCGACAATCCGAAGGCATAGGCGCCGAAGCCGAAGAACATGCCGTGACCGAACGACACCATGCCGGTGTAGCCGACGAGCAGGTTCAGCGATGTGGCGAACAGCGCGAACGCCGAGACGCGGATGACGAGATCGTTGACCATCCGGCTCGGCCACACGTACGGCAGCAGCAGCAAGATGACGAGCGCTGCGGCTGCAATGGCCAAGTCGCGGGCGAGAGTAGGGCGCGTCGCGTACATGACCTCACCCCTCCTTGCCGAGCAGGCCGCTCGGCTTGAGGATGAGGATCACCGCCATGAGCAGGAACATCAAGCCTTCGACAAAGAGCGGGAAGCCGATGGTTCCGAAGGCGCGCACGAGACCGATCAGGACCGATCCGATAAGGGCGCCAGCAATCGATCCCATGCCGCCGATGACAGTGACGATGAAGGACTCGATCAGGATCGAGAACCCCATTCCGGCGGTCAGCGATCGGACCGGCGCGGCAAGGCCGCCAGCGAGACCCGCGAGTGCGCCGCCGAGAACGAATACGCCGCTGTAGACGAGGCCCGTGTTGATCCCGAGCGCCGAGACCATGCTCGGATTGACGGCTGCTGCGCGGACGATGGTTCCGAATTTGGTGCGCGTGATAATCAGCCAGAGAGCGACGGAGATGATGAGCGTGACGACGATCAGGAAAAGATAGAAGACCGGGACGATGCCGCCGGCGATGAACAGCGGCGGCTTCTGGAAGGCCGTCGCCATCCCCATCGACTTGAATTCGGGCCCCCAGATGATCTTCACGGCGTCATCCAGGATCAGGATGAACGCGTAGCAGACGAGAAGCTGCATCAGGACGTTCGAGCCGTAGACCTTGCTCATGAAGAAGCGCTCGAACACCAGCGCGAACAGGCCGACGCCCGCTGCTGCGGCGACGACCGCAAGGAAGTAGCTGTCGGTCAGATTGTTGACGGTCAGCGCGAGATACGCGCCCATCATGTAGAACGAGCCGTGCGTGAAATTGACGACCTTGAGCACACCGAAGATGAGGGTGAGGCCGGCGGCCACGAGGAACAGCAGCATTCCGATGATGAGGGCGCTTGTCGTCTGGGTGACAAGACAGGAGGTGGACGTCAGGCAGTCCATGAGCGCGGCGAGATTCAAGCGTCACCTCGGGTGGTCGTGGCATCCAAGCCGATCGCAGAGCCAGAGGGATTGCCTCTGGCCCTGCGATGGCACCTCTCAGCGAGTGCGGATCAGGTGTAGTTGTTGCGCTTCTTCCACTCGGCTTCGAGCCTGAGGATGGATTCCCAGCTCGCGCCCGTCACTTCGGGAACATAGGGCTCGCCCGGGATCGTGGTGCCCCATCCGATGGCGTAGCCGATCACGGTCTGGTCGTCGGCGCGCATCGTGACGGTACCGTCGGCGCCGAACGGGCAATCGATCTTGAGACCGCGCATGGCCTCGGCGATCTTCTTGCCATCCGCCGAATTCGCCTTCTTCGAGGCTGCGGCGAT
>LNEA01000411.1 GCA_001464855.1 Rhizobiales bacterium Ga0077530 | reverse complement strand
CGCATCGCCCACCCAGATCCCACGCCAAGCCCGGCAATAGGGCGCGATATCCATCGGATCATCGATCGTGCCGGCTGGCCCAACCACCGCCTTGAGGCGCTCGAGCACATCGCTGCTCACCGGCGTCCGCCGCGCTATTCCCGACATTCCGCTCCCCGTATCCATCACAATCATTGGTTCGGCGGCACCTTAGCAGCACCGTTGACGTCAGCAAGGGCGGGGCCGATAGACTGCGCCACCTGCATTCGACCCATGCCGGGAACCGCTGGCTCACCCGAACGGGCCTGTCCCGAACTCGGCCTTGAGGCGGGCACGAAACGCCGCGACCAGCCGCAACGCGGCGACGAGTTGCTCCTGCTCGAGTGCGGTCAGACTGTCCTCGCCGACGTAGTCGTCAACCTCTCGCCCCGCGCGGGCATTGGCAACCTGCTGGCGCAGAACGAAGCGCGAGATCAGACTGTAGGCCGCGACCAGCGCCTCGTGTTCGGCACCGGATATGCGGCCCAGTGCAGCGAGCCGCTCGAGACGGGAGAGCGTTCCAGTCGCCGCCACACCGGCACCGAGTGACAATAGTCGGGCGCCTTCGACCAGCGGCAGCGTCCCGCTCATCTTGAGGTTCATGCCATGGGCCGCCGAGTCGTCATCAGGCTCTGCACGCAGGCGGCCGAACCAGCCGAGCGCCACCGTATGATCGGATTCGATCGCATATAGATCGCGGACGAAGCGCGGACTCGCCGCGAGCGTTTCAGTGATGAACGCGCGCAACGCGTCACTCAACACGCGCTCGCCTCCGACATGGGAGAAGTCGAGCAGGATATCGCTCGCGAGAAGATGTTGCGGCGTGCGCTGGTCGATCCACCGCCCGATCTCGGCTTTCCAATCCGACAGGCGCCGGCGCCATTGGGGATTGGACGCCATCACGCCTCCCCGGCAAATGGCAAATCCGATCTCCGCCAATAGAGCAGAGAACCGCTCGGCCAACGCGCCGAAATAGGCGTCGAAGCGCGCGCGGTGTGCGTCGTCATGGTCCGCGAGGATGAAGCCGTTGTCCTGATCGGGCGCGAGCGCGCTCTCCCCGCGGCCGGCGGAACCCATGACCATCAGAGCGAACGGCACGGGTGGCGTTCCCCAGCCATCCGCGGACATTTCGTCGATCGTGCGCTGGAGCGCGCGGCGATGCAGGTCCGCGTTGATCTCGGTGAGCAGGCCCTGGATTTGCGGCACCGGCACGTCGTCCGCGAGGAGTGCCGCTGCGAGGTCCGTTTGCGCCGCTTTGATGCGCGTAAGCCCCTCGATCGTGTCGTCGGCGGTGAGCAGATCGATCAACCGCATCGCCGGGCCGACCATGCCGACAAGCGCATCCGTCAGACTCAAAAGCCCAACGAGCCGCCCCTCGGGATCGACCACCGGCAAAGCGTCGAGCCCTCGTCGCCGCATAATCGCGGTGGCATAGAGAAGGCTGTCGTCACATCCGATATGGATGATCGGCGAACTCATAGCGCGGGTGATTTGAGACTCGGTATCGCCACCCAGCGCCAACCGGCGCACGATGTCACCCTCGGTGATGACACCGACCGGGAACCTGCCGGCATCGACCACAACAAGCAGGCGCTGAGAAACAGCGGCGATCAGCCGTATCGCATCGCCGATGGTTGCCGTCCGATCGGCAACGGGCGGCGCGCGCCCCATCAGCTCACGCACGGTGCGGTGGATGATCGCGGTCTGCGAATGGCCCAATCGCGGTGACATGTGGCGCGCCCTGAACCGCCCTCGGTCGCTCCATTCAGCCTAAATGCAGCGCGCACGCAAGCAAACAGCCGGACGGCGGGGGGACCGTCCGGCTGCTCACTAGAAGGGCACTATTAGTGGTAGTGCCTCCGATGATGGCGGTAGTGGTTGTGGCCGTAGTACGAGCGATGCTGCCAGTAATGCGGCCGGTAAACGTGGTGGCGACGGTAATGGCGCCGCGGCGCGTACGAGTAGTAGTACGGACGATAGTGGTGACGGCGGTAGTGACGATGATGGCGATGGCGCCACTCCGTCTTCTGCACCAGAACTTCGCCCGACTGGGCCGCCTTGCCCGCCTGGATCGCCGATACAGGCGCTGCCTGAGCAGTAAAGACGCCAGCAAATAGCGTCATTACGCCGCCTAATACTGCAGCGAGCATTGTGCGTTTCATGCTTACATCCTCTTTTTTCAGAGCTATACACGCTCTATTGTTGAGAATGACTTATCGAATATTAACCTGCGCTGAACCAACTGTTCATATAACGCTTAGGAGCTGAACTTCCGTTGCTCCGAATCGCAGAATTCGCGACTCTTTCTTCCGCCATATTGTTGCCGGCAAATCGTCGCTGCACTGTGGCTGGTTCAAGGAGGGATTCTGTCGTCATTACATTTGCCGACAGCCGCGGAGGCTGGGGATCCGTGAGGGCAGCTTCGGGCATAGGACGAGCGAGATCGCACACACGCTGCGGTCGACGCTTTCTCGGTCGCAGAGCCGCGTCTGCCTGCTGGCGTGCGCCTAGCCTGCCATGACCAATCTCTCCGCCCTGCCCGTCGGCACGCGTCTCGCCGAAGACTATCGCATCGACCGGATCCTCGGGGCCGGCGGCTTCGGCATTACTTATTTGGCCGAGGAAACACCACTCGCCCGCCAAGTGACGATCAAAGAATACTTCCCCGTCGATTTCGCCGTCCGCGACACCAATCAGGCAGCGCAACCGCGATCCGGCGACGCTACCGGCGATTACCAGTGGGGCCTCGACCGATTTTTGGACGAGGCGCGGACGCTGGCAAGGTTCGATCACCCCAATATCGTCCGGGTCTATCGCTTCTTCCGCGAGAACAACTCCGGCTTCATGGTGCTGCACTATGAGGAGGGCCGGAGCTTCAAGGCTTGGCTCAAGGGCCTCGGGCGAGCGCCGCGCCAGCATGAACTCGACCGTGTGGTGCCGCCGCTGCTCGACGCCCTCGCCCTGATCCACGGATCGGATTTCCTGCATCGCGACATTGCGCCGGACAACATCATCATCCGCAACGACGGCTCGCCGGTACTGATTGATTTCGGCTCGGCTCGGAGCGACATCGCCCAGCATTCGCGCACGGTCTCGGCGCTGGTGAAGCCGGGGTACAGCCCCTACGAACAATACGCGACGACGGGGCGGCAGCAGGGGCCGTGGACGGACATCTACTCCCTCGGAGCCACGCTCTATCAAGCAGTGACCGGCAAGCGTCCGCCGGACTCGCCCTCGCGGATGGTCGAGGACGAACTCGTGCCGGCCCGGGACGCTGCGATCAGCGCGTATCGACCGGGCTTTCTCGCGGCCATCGATGCCGCGCTTGCGCTCGACATAGCCGCCCGACCGCGTTCCGTCGACGAATGGCGCAAGCAGCTCCTGGCGCCTGTTGCCCGCGCGGAAAGCATTGCCGCGACGGACACCGCAGCGAACGCCAGCGCGGCTACGCCCGTAGCTGCCCCCGCGGCACCGCGCGATGTTGCCGGCGAGCAGGATGCTGCTCCAAAATCGAAGGTCAAAGCCAAGGCAAAGGCCAAGGAAAGCAACGGCAACGGCACCTCCGAAGCAAAGCAGGCAGCTCCAAAAGTTTCGCCTGCCGAGACCTCGTTGCCGCCGAACGCGCCGCGCCGGCCGGCGTCGGAAGGCCGAGTCGCCGCGATCTTTCGCGAGTGGCGGGCACGCCGTGACGCGCGCCCGACGCCGGCAAAAGCCTCGCCGCTCGCCGCCGCACAAGGCGCGGCCAAACCAGCGACTGCCGCCGCTGCCGCACCAGCCGTCGAGGCCGCGGTTGCCGCCGCGGCGCCCGCTAAATCATACCTGCCGGCCGTGATCGAACGCCGCGTCACGCCGCGACCTGCACGCCCGAAAAAGAAGCGGTCGTGGCGGCCGCTGGTCATCAAGGGCGTGATCGGCCTGATTGTTGCCAGCCTTGCGGTCGCCTATCAAAACGCACTCCCGCAAGTCGAGCGGCAGGGCGAAGGCACCATCTCGAGCGGGGCGTTGCCAGGACCGCAGATCGCCCTGATCAAAGACGCCCACACAGGTGCTGCCACCGGAGTTGGATACACGACTGGCGGGGACCAGTTCGTCACCATCGGCGATGACGGCACACTGAAACTCTGGGAAAGTCGCGGGCGGACTCTGGTGCGCACCTTCGATCTCGGCAGCACCGACGCCACGGCACTCGCCGTCGGCGCCACGCGCGCGGTCACCGCTCACAAGTCGGGACGGATCGCGCTTTGGGATCTCGAGCTCGGCGTTCGCAGGGCTGAGTTCAAGCGCAACGACGCCGAAATCAACGCGGTCGCCTTTGCCGGCTCGCCGGATCGCATTCTCGCAGCCGGCCACGACTGGAAACTCACGCTATTCGACGCGCGCACGCCGATCCTGCCCGTCAACGTCTTCGAAGGCCACGAGAGCGCGGTGCAGGCAGTTGCGTTCTCGGCGACCCGTGGACTGATTGCCAGCGGGAGCGCCGATCGCACAGTCCGCACCTGGAACGCCGAGACATTCGCACCTGCGCGCGTCTATCGCGGCCACCAGGACTTCGTCACAGCCCTCGCTTTCGACGGTGATGGCCGGAATTTGGCGTCTGGCGACCTTGCAGGTACCGTTCGCATCTGGTCGATGACGACACGACGCGCCCAGCGTTCGATCCGGGCTCATAAAGGGGGCATCACGGCGCTTGCCTATTCCGCCGATGGCAACTGGCTTGCGACTGCCGGTCGCGACGGCCTGGTCAAAGTGTGGGACATGGTGCGGCCACGTCCACCGCGCGTGTTTGGCGGCCACACGGGCGAGGTTCGCGCCCTGAGCTTCGCGCCGGATGGCACAGCGCTGGCATCGGCAGGGGCGGACAGCGCCGTCCGCTTCTGGTCGACGGCGTTCATCGTCAAGCGTGGGTCCTGACCCGCCGATGTTGCGCAAGCGGCCCCAAATCGTCCCCAAGCCTCGTGTTGCAGCGCCGCTATCACACTTGCAAAAGGCGTGGCGGAAGTCCAAGTTCCAGCAACAACGAATCGTCGTTGGCTCGCTCGGCATGCAAAGATTGTGCGTCGAGGGTTTTGTTGTCTTTGTTATCCGGTCGCACTGAAGACGATTCGGAAGGCGTTAGGTGGGCTCCAATCATGCGCTTTGTCATTGAACGTGGCGACCTTTTGCGCGCGCTAGGCCATGTCGCCAGCGTCGTCGAAAAACGGACGACGATTCCGATCCTGTCGAACGTCCTGCTCCGGGCAAATGCCGAGGGTCTCCAGCTCAAGGCGACCGATCTCGAGCGCGAGGTCGTAGAGACCGTGTCGGCCAATGTCGCCACACCGGGCGCCGTGACCGTGCCCGCACACATGCTGCACGACATCGTGCGCAAGCTCCCGGACGGCGTCCAGATCCGCATCGAGCGCGAACCCGAGCGCGAACGCGTCACGATAGCCGCCGGGCAGGCCCGCTTCGCCCTCCAGGCGCTGCCGGCCGACGATTTTCCCGACCTCGCCGCCGGCCAGATGTCGCACAGCTTCGAACTCGCATCGGGCGATTTCAAGCGGCTGATCGAAAAGACGCGCTTCGCCATCTCGACCGAGGAGACGCGGTACTACCTGAATGGCATCTACCTGCATCCGGCGAAAAGCGGCGGCGCGGCGGTGCTGAGGGCGGTCGCGACCGACGGTCACCGGCTCGCCCAGTTCGACCTCGAGCAGCCGGCTGGCGTCGAGGGAATGCCGGGCATCATCATCCCTCGCAAGACGGTCCACGAGCTCTATCGCCTCATCGAAGCGACCGACGCGCCGATCAAGGTCGACGTCTCCTCGGCCAAGGTGCGCGTCGAGATCGGCCCGATCACCATGACGTCGAAGCTCGTTGACGGCACGTTCCCCGACTACGGACGCGTGATCCCGCAAGCGAACGACAAGGTCCTCGAAGTCTCGAGCCAGGTCTTCATGGGCGCGGTCGATCGCGTGTCGACCATCGCCAGCGAGCGCGTCCGCGCGGTGAAACTCAACATCGCGCCGGGCAAGCTCGTCCTCTCGGTCAACAATCCGGACGGCGGCAGCGCCACCGAGGAAGTGGCCGCGGAGTTCTCCTCGGCAGCCATGGAGATCGGCTTTAACGCCCGCTATCTGCTCGATATCTCGGGGCAGCTCGAAAGCGACTCACTGCGCTTCCTGCTCTCGGATCCGGGCTCGCCGACCATCGTGAAGGACGTCGGCGACGAGAATGCGCTCTACGTGCTGATGCCGATGCGGGTGTGACGGCAATCACGACACACGCGGAGGACAGGACGGCGGCTCCCGACGGCACGACATCTCCCGACAGCGTGCCCGCGATGTGGGTCGAGCGCTTGACGCTCACCGATTTCCGCAGCCACGCGAGCCTGTCCCACACCTTCGATTCCCGACCCGTGGTCATCACGGGCCCGAATGGCGCCGGCAAAACGAATTTGATCGAGGCCATCTCGCTGCTGGCGCCTGGGCAGGGGCTGCGCCGTGCGCCGTACCCCGAGATCGCAAGAACCGGGACGGACGCCTGGGCGGTCGCGGCGCGCGTCCATACGGCCGCCGGGCGCGTCGACATCGGCACGGGGCTCTCGGGTGCCGGCGCGGCATCGAGCCGGACAGGCCGGGCCGTGCGGATCGATGGCGAACCGCAGACCGGCTCAGGTATCCTCGCCGACTATGTCGAGATGATCTGGCTGACGCCGGCCATGGATGGCCTGTTCACCGGCTCCGGCACCGAACGCCGGCGCTTCCTCGACCGCATGATCCTGTGCTTCGATCCCGGCTACCGCACGCGCGTCAATCATTTCGAGCGCGCCATGTCCCAGCGCAATCGCCTGCTCGAGGATGGCGTGCGCGAGCCCGCGCGGCTCGAAGGTCTCGAGATCGTCATGGC
>LNEA01000410.1 GCA_001464855.1 Rhizobiales bacterium Ga0077530 | reverse complement strand
ACGCGTGACATCCCCGGCATCGTCGCCGGCCAGGACGCCGACCGCATCGAGCATCTCTGGCAGAAGGTCTGGTGGGGCTTGCACTACGGTGGCCGGGGAGGCCCGACGGTACTCGCACTTTCATCGTTCGACATGGCGCTGTGGGACCTCAAGGCGCGCCGCGCAGATGTCCCTCTATGGAAGCTCCTCGGCGGCCTCGACCCCGCTGTACCCTGCTACGCTGGAGGTATCGATCTCCACTTGTCCCCCGACGAACTCGTCCAAGAACATGACGCCAACCTCAAGCGAGGCTTCCGCGCGATCAAAATGAAAGCCGGCCGCAAGCGGATGTCGGAGGACGTCGCCCGCATCAAGGCTCTGCGCGCGCATCTCGGCGATGGATTCCCGCTGATGGCCGACGCCAACATGGCGTGGACGGCCGACGAGGCGATCCGACGCGCCCGCGCTTTCCAGCCCTTCGATCTCGTGTGGCTGGAGGAGCCGATCATCCCCGACGATGTCGCCGGCCACGCCCGCGTCGTCGCCGAAGGCGGCGTACCGATTGCGACGGGCGAGAATCTGCGCTCGCTCTACGAGTTCAAGGCGCTTATTGCGGCGGGTGGCGTAAGCTTTCCGGAACCGGACGTCACCAACTGCGGCGGCATCACGGTTTTCATGAAGGTCGCGCATCTGGCGGAAGCCTTCAACCTGCCGGTCACATCACACGGCGCGCACGATGTATCGGTGCACCTGCTCGCGGCGTGTCCCAATCGCAGTTTCCTCGAGGTGCACGGCTTCGGCCTCGATCGCTACATCGCCGAACCACTCGTTCTGAGCGAAGGCAATGCCGTGGCGCCCAATCGACCGGGACACGGCGTCGCGTTCGACTGGACGGCGCTCGGCAAGCTCTCCGCATAGTCGCCGCTAGCCGACGACCTTGATGTAGGTGTCCTTCATCACGATGAGCTCGCCTCGGAAGGTGTATAGGTCGCAGCCGAGCCATTCCTGTTTCTGGCCATTGGCGAGCGTGGCCGTGCGCAGCCATTCAGTGACGGCGCGGTTGCCGACCACATACTCCGCCGTGTGGATCCAGCGGACGTCGGGCGCATTGGCGAATAGCGGAACGAAATAGCTGCGGATCGCGTCCTTGCCCTTGTAGGTCTGGCCCCACACGTCGGACCCCTTCGCGTTGCGGAATTCGCCGTCCTCAGCAAAGCAGGCGACGATCGCTTCGACGTCCCGCGCCGCGAAGGCAGCACCAATCTGGCGGACGCGTTCGAGCGTCACCGGCTGTTCTACGGTCTTCTGCATGTCGATCCACCTCGCTGGTTGTTGCTCATTCGATCCTGGCAGATGCGGCTACGCTTTCGCCGCCGCCATCAGGCGTGCGCAGAACGCGTCGACCTTGCTCGTGTCCATCCAGCGGATGACGGTGACGAGATCCAGCGACGGCGCAACCCAGATCCGATTGCCGCCCGCCCCGAGCGCAAAGAAGCTGTCTTCTGACGCGCTCGGATAAGCCCTGGTGCCGCGATTGAGCCACCACAGGAAGCCATAGCCTTCGTTCGTCGCCGACGGCACGAGCGACTGCGCCATCCATCCTTCCGGCAGCACCTGCCGGTCGCCCCAGCGGCCGCCACGCGCCACGAGCAAGCCAACGCGCGCATGATCCCGCGTCGGAATGAACAGGCCACCGCCCCAGTGGCTGCCACCGGACACCGATTGGATGCGCTTGCCGCCGATCTCGACCCACGACGTCGAGTAGCCGTGCCACTCCCAATCCCGCGAAGCGCCGATCGGATCCATGATGCGTTCGCGCAGCACATCGGGAAGCGCGCGGCCGAATCGCTGCAGCAGCGCGAACGCGAGCAGGTTCACGCGTACGTCGTTGTATTCGTAGTACGTGCCGGGCGTCTGACGCTCGCGCAATTCACCCTTGCGCTGGTTGTTCTCGGGGCCGCCAGGGTGACGATGATGATCGACCTGATCGGACTTCTCCCACAACACACCGTCCCACTCGGAGGCCTGCGTCAGGAGATGTCGCCACGTGATCTGGCTGTTGTGCGCGCCATCGAAATGGCCCGTGCGCACCGTCGCGCCGACGCGATCGTCGACGCTACCGATGAGGCCATCCCCGACCGCGATCCCCGCGAGCATCGAGAGATAGCTCTTGGCGCAACTGAAGGTGACGTCAGGCCGCGCCGTATCGCCCCACTCCGCGACGATCCGGCCGCCCTTGAGGATCGTGCCTGCGGGGCCGCCACGCTCGCGCACGATACCCGCGATCTCGCTCCACGGTCCGGTCTCGTTCCATTCGACGATGCCGACGTAGCGACCGTCCGGGTAGTAAAACGAGCGTGGCCACGGATTGTCGGAGGCCTCGGCGAAGGCAATCGCGTCCTGCAGCTTCTGCGGATCGAGACCGGCAGCGGCGGGCGCGATGGTCTCCCATGTAGCGCCAGTGCCAGGCGGGTTGTAGGTCGTCGCAGGCGATGTATCGTTCGGCACGTCTCGTCTCCGTTGGGCAGGCCGCGTGGCGGCTGTTGTATCGTGCGCTCAGGCGAGCACATCCGGTCCGGGCGGGGCTTCCTCGAGGAACTGCTGCACCGTACGCAGCAGCAGGATGCGGTTGCGCTCCATCAGCATCGTGTGCGTACCGCCGCTGAGTATAGCGAGCCGGCTCCACGGCGCTGACGTCAACAGCGGAAATATCGACTGCGCCATGTAGGGCGGCGTGTCGTTATCCCACGCGCCGACGACGACCAATACCGGCACCGTTATGCGCGCCGGATCATAGAGCGCGCGACCGACATTCCAATACTCAATCCCGTCGAGCACGACACCGTTCGGCGCCCGCACAGTCTTGCCATCGCCCATCGGATCGGCGGCGACGGTCGCGTCCCACCACTGGTCGAACCAACCGGGTGGCATGATGCTCGCCTTCTGCGCGTCAGTGAGACCGCCCTGGCGCCGTTTGATCGAGGCGTCGCGATCGATCGTCCGATAGGCGCCAAGCTTGCCTTCGACGTGAATCGGCGACGGGCCTGAGCGCGTCCGATCCCACACCGGCGCATTGAGTGTGAGGCGTTCGACGCGGTGGTTGTTCGATTGCGTGTAGTAGCTGGTGATCACGGTGCCCCACGACCAGCCGACGAGGCACACCTTCTCGACACTGCGCCGTCGACAGACGAAATCGATGACGGCACCGAGACAAGCGGCAGCGTCGGGCGTGCGCATGAACGGTGGGTTGCGGTCCGCGGGCTCATCCATCTGCGGCGGACGTGTCGAGCGGCCATACCCCGGCAGGTCGAGACAATAGCAATCGAAACCGCGCACAGCCGCGTAGTCCATCCACGACATGCCGGCGAATGGCAGGTCGAATGCGCCGGACCCGTACGTCGCACCGTGCTGAAAAATGACGATACGGTCCGAGGAGAAGCGCTCGACGCCAGCGGGACGTTTGTTTCGCAAATAGATGCGACCCCATGGCGCGAAATCAACGGCCAGATCTTCTCCGATGAGATCATCACTGCCGAAGCGTGTCTCGCTGCTCGCCATTCGCGGCCCCTTCGCCGGTTCGCTGTCGCCTGATCGCAGCACGTTCTGTTCACCGCCGCAATGGCCGCGATCGCGCGCGAGCCATGCCTCCACCATGCCGCATCATTCAATGAGTGAGGGCTAATACCGGGCACTATGGATTGCGCGGCGCGTCCGAATGTCGATAGGATGTGTCTCAATTTCGATCAGATGACGGAACTCCCCGTTCGAGGGACGAGCCAACAAAACCAAGGAGCGAGGAATGTCGACAGAGGGCGTGACGTTTGGGTGGTTTCTCCCTTCGAGCGGCGACAGCACCTGCCTCGGAGATGCCGCTGGGCGCATCCCGTCGAGCCCCGCGGTTTTCGACGAGGTCGTCGACGCCGTCGACAACGGCGGCTTCAAGTACATGCTGATCCCGGTCAACACCACCTGCTGGGAAGCGACCGTGCTCGCCTCGTACTACGTCGCGAAAACGCGCAACGTGATGCCGCTGATCGCACTGAGGGCCGGCTACATGAACCCGACTCTGGCGGCGCGCATGTTCGCGACGCTCGATCAGATGTCCGGCGGCCGCCTGTGCATCAACCTGATCGCTGGGCTCAATGACGACGATGCAGCGGCCGACGGTGTCTTCGACAACAAGATCGTCCGCTACGAAAAGATGGGCGAGGAAGTCGAGATCATGAAGCGGCTGTGGTCCTCGAACGAGCCGATCGGCTTTGAGGGCACGCACTACCGCGTCAACCAGGTCATTGAGCCGAAGCCCCTGCAGCAGCCCCATCCGCCGTTCTTCCTCGGCGGCGGCTCGCCGCAAGCCGCCGAGATTTCGGCGAAGCACTCGACCGTCCATCTCTTCTGGGGCGACAAGCCGACCGTGATCGCCCAAAAGGTCAAGGAGATGCGCGCGCTCGCCGCGAATTACGGTCGCGAGGATGCGATCAATTTCGGGATGCGCCTGCAGGTCGTTTGCCGCGACACCGAGGAAGCCGCGTGGGAAGAAGCGCATCGCTTGATCCAGGGCGCCGGTAAATTCAATTTCGTCAACATGCGTACCGGTGCCGCCGCCATCGAAGGCATCAAGAAGACCTCTGAAGCCAACCGCCGCGTCTGGGAACTGCTCGACGAATCCGGCGATGACATGAAGATCCACCCCCATCTGTGGACCGG
>LNEA01000409.1 GCA_001464855.1 Rhizobiales bacterium Ga0077530 | reverse complement strand
TTCGATGCCGCCGGATACCGGGTCGTAAAGACCGCGCTCGCAACGGGCCTGCCTCCGGGGATCAGCCTCAAGGCGGATGGCGTCGAGGCACCGCATGCGTCGCCTTATGTGTGGACGGCGCGACTGGCTGACGGTCAGCTCGACATCCGTGGCTCGGTCGTAAGCGAGAAGGTCCGCGACGATCTCCTGACGACCGCCCGGCGCGCGGTGCCCAATGCCAAGCTGGTCGATGCGATGCAGCCGGCGCGCGGCGAGCCCGATGGCTGGGAGGCGGTGGCGCGGCTGTTGTTGCGCGAACTGGCCCGACTAGAGGAGGGCTCGGTCGAGATCCGCGATCAGACCGTCTCCGTCGTCGGCGTGGCGGTCAAGGAAGCGACGGCCGACGATGTTCGCGCCAAACTCAAAGAGGGAATCCCGGTTGCCTACAGGACGGCCGACCGGATCACATTCCGAGAGCCGACGATCAAGACGGTGAGCCCCTACAGAACGTCGATAAGCGTCGAGGACGGGGCCGCGACGCTGATCGGATACGTGCCGAATGAAGGCGCGCGGACGGCGTTGGTCGCGCTGGTGCAGGCGCGTGTCCCAGGCAATCGGATTGTCGACCGGCTTGAGCTTGGCGCGGGCGCGATCCCGGGCTGGCAGCGATGCCTCGATGTGGGCCTCACTGCGGTCGCGAAGCTTGGCGGAGAAGGTCGGCTGGCGCTGATGGACCGTCGCCTCCACGTTATCGGCGCGACGGAGTCCGAAGCGCTCCACAAGGCTCTCCCCACCGAGACACGCGCCGCCGCCAACCGAGATTGCGATCCCGATCTCCAAGTTACGCTTAATGTACGTCCGGAGCCGAAACTCAAGTGGTCGGCTGTCGCCTCGGGCGAAGGGGTCGTGCTCGAAGGCGAGGTTCCGGGGATCGCGGTACGCGACGAACTGCTGGTCACGGCGCGGAAGCTCTTTGCGCCGCGTCCTTTGACCGACCGCATGGTGGTTGTCGGCGAGCCATCGGAGCGCTGGAAACGGGCGGCAACCGTGTCGCTCACCCAACTTGCGCGGCTGCGACTGGGACGCGCGCGGATTGTCGACCAGAACGTGTCGATCGAGGGTGAAGCGCGTGACGTCGTGGTTCAAGCCGCTGTCAAGGACGCGCTGGGGCGCAGTCTACCGGAGGGCTATGCCAGCCAGGAGGCCATTGTCGTTCGCTCTGACGCCATGATTGCCTCGGAGCAAGCCAGTCAGCGCAAGGCCGACGACGAGCAGAAGCGAGCCGAACAGGAGGCCGAGACGAAACGCCTGTCGGCAACCGATGCGGCGCGTCAACTTGAGCAAGCCGAGGCCAAGCTACGTGTCGACGCGGCTGCTGCGGAAGCTCTCCGACAAAAGATGAAGCAGCAGACTGATGAGGAGAGCCGGCGGCGCAGCGCCGAGGAAGCGACCCGTGTAAAGGAGGCGAATGCGGCGCGGCAGCGTGCCGAGACCGAAGCGCAACAGCGGGCGGCCGATGAGGCTCGCCGGCGGGCCGAGGAGGCGGCAAAGGCACAGCGCGAAGCTGAGACGCGCCGCGCCGAGCAGGAGCGCGTGCGGCTCCAGGCCCAGGCCGACGCCTGCGGCAGTGTCCTGCAGAAGGTTGCGTCGGACGGCGTCATCTTGTTTGGCTGGGCGAGCGACGATCTTGACCGGCGCAGCTACTCGACGCTCAACAAACTCGCCGAGACCGCGCGGACGTGTCCGGTCGGCATAATCGAGATCGAAGGCCACACCGACTCGGAAGGTGTCGACGAGCGCAACATGCCGCTCTCAGAGCGTCGGGCAGAGGCCGTCCTCGACTACCTGATCAAGGCCGGCGTACCGGCCGACCGGCTGAAGGCGGTGGGTTACGGCGCGTCGCGCCCGGTCGCACCGAACGATACAGCGGCTGGTCGGGCCAAGAACCGGCGCATTGAATTCGCCGTCAAAGTGAAATGACCAAGACTGCTCAACACGAGCCTGGGCGAGAAAGGCCGCGCCGATGGACTACCTGTTTCACCAATTGATCTTCTACGCGGCGTTCGCGTTCCTGATCGGCTTGTTCGTCGGCTGGAACACTTGCACCAGGATCGATGATCGCTGAACGACGCCGTTGCGCGGACTGTTGCCGGAGTATCCGATCGGGGCTCAGTCGCGGGCAGGTCGGGGGAAGGACTGAAGATGATTGCGTTGGCTTGGCAGACGATGCTCGTTCTCCTGCTCGCTTATTTCGCGGGTTGCATCGTCGGGTGTTTCGCCCGCAAGACGGTGGGGGGACCATCGGCGAGGACCGACCACGAGCCGATGCGTGAAGCCGGGCTGGCATTCGCCCCGGTCGGTGCGGAGGTCAACATTCCGCTCGTCGAGGCATTCGTGCCGCCAAGATCGGCAGCGCCGGTGCGTCCGGTGCTCGGCGCCTTTCGCCGTACCGATCGTGACACCCCGCTTGATGCTGCGCCGCCGCCATCCGAGGCGCCACCGGCCGCTACCGCTGGCCAGCGGACAGCGCCTCCGTCCCCGCCGCCGATCATCGCGCCACCGATATCGGCCGTCGCCGCCGTTGCCGCCGCCCGTGCGCCAGCCAGCGATGATCTCACGCGCATCCGGGCGATCGATCGACCGCTGGAGGCGAAGCTCCATGCCGCGGGCGTCACGCGCTATGACGAAATTGCCGCGTGGACCAGCGACGATGTGAAAACGATCAGTGCGACATTGGGCTTCGATGGCCGCATCGAGCGCGAGAACTGGATCGAGCAAGCGCACATTCTGGCGCGCGGCGGCGTCACGCATTACGCGACGACAATTGCACGCTTCGCGCCCACGCCCGCGCCGGTGAGCCCGCCGGATGTCGCCACGCGTGCGGCATTCGCCGAGCCTCGCCGGGAGATAGCGGCGGTCACGGCTGCTCCACCATCACCACCCGCCGCCGCGACGCCGAGCGCCGGAGGCCGCGACAACCTTCAGCGCATCGGTGGCATCAACGCCGAAATCGAGAACGTGCTCAATGCACACGGGCGCCGATATCGCGCGGCTCGAAGGGCTGCTTGGGTTCAAGGGCCGGATCAGCCGCGAAAACTGGATCGAGCAGGCGCAGATCCTGGCCAATGGCGGCTCTACGGCCTACTCGCGCGAAGTCGACGGGGTGGTCGGCGTCGTCGTCTCGCCGCCCCTTGTCGCGATGGTGGCGCCGGTCGCGCCGGCGCCTGAGCCAGCACCGCCTGCAGCAGCGGCGGCGCCCGTCAGCGTCGCCGAAATCCCGACCACCGGGAACATCGCAGCAGAACGAAATCAAGCTGCATCGGGCCAGATTCTTGCGGGCATGCGATCGGTCCGCTCCGAAGCCTACCGTGGCGAAGACAGCTTCGTGCCGCCGCCCACCGCCCGCGCGCCCGACGATCTGAAGCGGATCCGCGGCATCGGCGTTCTGCTGGAAAAAAAGCTTAACGCCATGGGCGTCGCAACCTACGAGCAGATTGCGAATTGGACCGCTGATGATGTCGGCATGGTCAACACCAAGCTCGAGTTCAAAGGGCGGATCGAACGCGAGAACTGGATCGAACAGGCTCGCATCCTCGCGTCGGGTGGCCACACCGACTTCTCCCGCCGCTTCGAGCGCGGCGAAGTGTAGGCGTCTACAGCAGCCTCTCACGGTAGGGCGCGATCAGGTCCGGGCCTTCGTTGCGATAGTTGTTGAGACGCGGATCGACTGTGAGGTGTTCCAGCAAATCGTCGGGCGCGGGCCGCAACATTTCAGCAGCCATCTCGGCGCGGAACTCGCGGACGTCGAGCCACGCGTCGAAGGCGTCGGGCTCGAGAATTGCGGGCATCCGGTCGTGGATCGGGTTCAGCGTCTCATTGGCTGCGACGGTCAGGATCGCCATGGTGTCGATCTCGCTGCCATCGGCGCCGAGCCAACTTTCCCACAGGCCCGCGAAGGTGATCAGGCCGCCGTCGCTCCGCCGGATCAGGTGCGGCTGGCGGGCGCGGGGTTTGCCTGTCCATTCGTAAAACCCGTTGGCCGGGATCAGGCAGCGGCGGTGGCGCATGGCGCCGCGGAACGAGGGCTTTTCGGCGGCGGTTTCGCCGCGGGCATTGATCAGGGTCGACAGGCGCGCGGGGTCCTTGACCCACGACGGGATCAGGCCCCAGCGGACCAGGGCTAGTTCGCGCGCGCCATTAGGATCGAGACGGATGATCGCGACGGGCTGGGTCGGCGCGATATTGTAGCGCGGCGGGAACGGATCGCCGGGCCCGACCCGGAAATAGGACCGCACCGCCTCCGACGGCGACGTCAAATTGTACCGGGAGCACATGCCCTGTCTCTTGCCCTGAACGCCGAGATGCCCTTTTAGCAAAGACGGTGTGGCGATGTCGCGGCCTCTGGCAGCAGCATTGCGCAATCCGCCCCTTGGGGCGGGCTTGCGATTGTTCTAACGTCGGGCCGAAACCCCGCCCCCAAGAGGAATTGCCATGACGCGTGAGACCGCTATCGCCCGTGCGCTGGACTATTACGACGATAGCGCGCGGGGCTATTTCGCCGATCTCGCGCGCTGGGTCGCCGTGCCGACTGAGAGCCAGAACCCGGAACGCCTTGGCGTGCTCGGGCATTACCTCGAAACTGTGATCCAGCCCGAACTGGAAGCACTCGGCTACACGATCAAGATCTTTCCTAACCCGCTTGCCGGCTGCGGTCCCGTCCTTCTTGCGACCCGCATCGAGGATCCGAGCCTGCCAACGTTCATCGCCTACGGCCACGGCGATGTCGTTCTCGGCATGGAAGGCCGCTGGGCCAACGAGCGCGACCCTTGGAAGCTTTCGTTCGAGGGCGAGCGCGTCTACGGCCGCGGCGTCGCCGACAATAAGGGACAAACGCTCGTCCATGTCGCGGCGCTACGCGAGATCATGAAAGCGCGCGGCGGAAAGCTCGGCTTCAACCACAAATTCCTGATCGAGATGGGCGAGGAGAACGGGTCGAAGGGCCTCAAGGAAATCGTCGAAGCGAACAAGGCGGACTTCGCGGCGGATGCGTTTCTGGCGTCCGACGGCCCGCGCACAGAGATCGGCCGGCCCAACATCACGCTCGGCAACCGCGGCTGCTGCAACGTCACGCTCAGCGTCGACCTGCGCGAGGGCGGGCATCACTCGGGCAACTGGGGCGGC
>LNEA01000408.1 GCA_001464855.1 Rhizobiales bacterium Ga0077530 | reverse complement strand
GGTGGACCGAAAGCCCCGAAAATTGACGACGACTGGGGCGAGCCTGGCCTCACGCGCATCGAGAAGATCTCGGCCTTCAACTCGTTCGAGGTGCTGGCTTTCGAGACGGGCAATCCGGTAAAGCCAGTCAATGCGGTGCCCCCAACGGCGCGCGCCGTCTGCGCGCTGCGCTATGTGGTCGGCACCGACGAAAGCGCAATCGAGAGCAACCTGCGCCGCCATCTCGACGCTAAGGGATTCTCTCAGGTCAAAGTCGGTCCGCCGCCGGCCAGCAACAATGGTCGCTTCTACGCAAGCCGCACCGATCCGCGCCACGCTTGGGCGCTATGGGTCAAGGGCGCTGTCGAGCGCAATTCGAATGAGCCCTGCGGCATCCTGCCGAACGGTGGCGGGTCGAACATGACGTACATCCTGCAATACATCGTCGGGATGCCGTGCGCGTGCCCGACGAGCACATGCTGGTGCCGCTGATGCGCGAGGGACTGCGTCACGTGACGGGCGTCTATTGGGATCTTGGCGACAAAAAAACAGGATATCGGCCATGAGCGAACTTTGTGACGTATCCGCAGTTGAACTGCGGCGCCTGATTGGGCGCAAGAAGGTGTCGCCGCTCGAACTTCTCGATAGCTGCCTCAAGCGGATCCGGGCGACCGACGGGGCGATCAACGCCATGGTCGCGATGGATGAGAAAGCTGCGCGCAAAGCGGCACGCGACGCGGAAAACGCCGTGATGCGCGGCGACGATCTCGGAATTCTGCACGGACTGCCGATCGGCGTGAAGGATCTGCAGGAAACGGCGGGTTTGCGCACGACTCACGGCAGCCTGATCTACAAGGATCACGTCCCCAAGCAAGATAATGCGATGGTCGCGCGCGTGCGCTTCGAAGGCGGCATTATCCTTGGCAAGACCAACACGCCGGAGTTTGGCGCCGGCGCCAACACCAAGAATCGCGTCTATGGCGCGACTGGCAATCCCTTCGATCCCGAGAAGACGTCGGCGGGATCGTCCGGCGGATCGGCGGCGGCGCTCGCTGTGGGACAGGTGCCGCTGGCGACGGGGTCCGACTATGGAGGAAGCCTGCGGACGCCGGCTGCGTTCTGCGGTGTTTCTGGCTTCCGGCCATCGCCGGGACTAGTGCCGTCCGAACGGCCAGTATCGCTGAGCCCGTTTCCGGTATCGGGTCCGATGGGTCGCACGATCGAGGATCTGCACCTGTTGCTGCGCGCCCAGGTCGACAGCGACAAGATCGACCCATTTGCGGGCGCCGATAGCCAGGAGATTCCCGAGAGCCTCGGTCACGTCGATCTCGGTTCGATCCGCGCGGCGTTCTCGACTGATCTCGGCTGCTGCCCGGTCGATGCCGATATCGCGTCGGTGTTCCGGTCACGAACCGGCACCTTCCGCTCGATCTTCGCCGAGACGATGAACGCGCATCCCGATTTCGAGAATGTCCACGAGACATTCGAGATCCTGCGCGGCCTCGTGTTTGTCGGATCGCATCGCGAGCGGCTCGAAAAGCATCGCGATCTGCTTGGGCCCAACGTCATCGACAACACCGAGCGTGGTCTGCAGTATTCGCTCGGCGATGTCGCCTGGGCCAACGTCGAACAGACCAAGATCTACAAGCGATTCCTGTCGTTCTTCAACGATTGCGACGTGCTGATTTGTCCGGCCGCCGCGGTGTCGCCATTCCCGCACTCGCAGAACGCTGTCGAGGTCATCAATGGCGAGACGATGCCGACCTACATGCGCTGGCTGGCTCTCTCGTACGCGCTGACGACGGCGCTGCCGGCGGCGGCCGTCATACCCTGCGGTGTCGATCATCTGGACATGCCGTTCGGCATCCAGGTCGTCGGTCCCAACGGGTCGGATGGTCTCGTACTCGAGGTTGCGCACGCGCTCGAGCAGGTTCTTGCGACCAACGCCGAGACGGCGCGCCCGATCCCGGATCTGGCAAAGCTGGCGCCGAAGTGAGCGTGAGCACGCGGAGCGGTGGGGTGTAATGGGAGACATCGGCACCGCCGCGCGCCTACTGGCCGCGGCGCATTTCTCGGCCGACCGCCATCGCGACCAACGGCGCAAGGGCGCGCGCGGCACGCCTTACATCAACCACCCGCTCGAAGTCGCCGAACGCATCGTGCGCGTGGGCGGCATCGGCGATCTCGACGTGCTCGTCGCAGCAATCCTGCACGACACGATCGAGGATACGGAAACGACCGCGGACGAGATCGAGGATCAGTTCGGCTCGATCGTTGTCGCGCTTGTTCTTGAAGTGACCGATGACAAATCGCTGACGTCGAGCGAGCGCAAGCGGTTGGAGATCGAGCACGCACCGCACCTGACTCCGGGCGCCAAGCTGATCAAGCTCGCCGACAAGATCAGCAACGTCGCCGACACGGAGAGCAACCCGCCCGCGAGCTGGTCGCGGCAGCGCCGTCGTGACTATCTCGACTTCGCCGAGCAGATCGCGCTCGGCTGCCGCGGCATCAATGACGCACTTGATGCCGAGTTCGAGCGCGTTCTCGCGCAGGCTCGCGATCGGATCGGATAGAGCTTCCGCGACATCACTGTCGTGGGTGCGACCAGCCGCCGCTATGGCCGAAAATCGTTCAATATGGCGTTTCTGTATGCCTATCCGGCACGCCGCAGACGTGCTTATTGTTCGGGCAGCGCACGACGCGGGGCAGACTGAAGGGAGAGACGATGCGGCGGTTCCTGGACCGGATGTACTTGGCGGCCGGATGGTTGTCCGCGACCTGTTTCGTGGCCATCGCGGCAATGGTGACGGTGCAGCTCATCGGTCGGATCGTCGACAGCGCTATGCGGCTCGCA
>LNEA01000407.1 GCA_001464855.1 Rhizobiales bacterium Ga0077530 | reverse complement strand
TCGGGCTTTGCTGGACGCGCATTGGCGGTCCGCGTTGGTGACGGGGGCGTCGCCGACGGTGGCGCCGCCTCGATGCCGGTCGGGCGGTCGACACCCTGTAACGATGCGCCATGAGGCAACGGTTGCGGTGGACTGCGAAGAATCGCTGGCGCGTTCGGGTTGCGCGGATCGATGTGCGCAAGCAAGGGGTCACTGGGTGCCACACCGAGACTCATCCGAGAGGACTCTGGCAACGGGCGGCTCTCCGCGGACGCAGTTTCCACAGGAGCCGCGACGGGAGCTTGCGGTACTGCACTCGCGGCCTGCGTGGCGCGCTTGCGTGTTTCTATGCGCATGAGTTCGTCGCGGGCAGCCTTCAGCCGCACGGCATCGACGCTCGGGCCGGTTTCACGTGCGGTTGCGCGCTTTGGCGGCGCATCGGGGAGTGCACGCCAGACCTTCTGCTGCGCAGACGTCGAGGCGCTGTCGGGCTCCGCCGCAGCGACACGCGTGGTGCCGTTGGTCGGGCGCACTTCACCCTTGCCGGGGCCTGCGATTTCGGGCGCGGCAATCGCTGCCCATTTGTCGCGCGGCTTTGTGGCGGCCGATCGCTGGGTCGTCGGCGTGCACACAGTGCTCGACTGGCCGCGCGCCAATGCCAGCATGATATAGTCGGGCGTGTCGACAGGGCGCAGCACGCTCACGCGCTCGCCGAGAGCCTGCATGGCGCGCTGGGTAGCATCGGTCCAACGACCGTCAATCGGGCCGGCATAGCAGCCGAGCCGCTGAAGCTCTCCCTGGATCTGCTGGACCAATACAACTGTCGGCTCGGTGCGCGTCGTCGATTGGGTGCTGGCCAAGCGAATAAGCGGATCGGGGGATGGACCGGGGGATACTCGGCGCACGGCGTCGACGGCCACCTTCGTCTCGGCCGCGCCACCCTGGCCAGCAGCCTGCGATTTCGGCATGTCGACGGCCGACGGCGAAACCGGGGCCATCAAGTACGCAACCGCGCCGATTGTGGTCAGCGCCCCCACGAGGCCGACACCCTTGCCCATCGGAGGTCTCCTTACGCAATACAAAACCGGATCGCCGATCGAGAGCCGCGCGCGACGGGCGCAACAGCCCTACTGCCATCTCTTGCCGTTGAGGTACGCGGCTCAAACGTAACGTATAGATATGCGTTCTGGTTCAGCCCACCTAGCCCTCCATTCATCACAAATTTTCGACTGCCTCGGCCGCACTATTTGATTGCAAAATCTCAGACAGCGCAGTGGCCCCCGGCCCCCGCCATGACGCCTCCGGAAAAATCGCCCGGCCAACGACGAAACAGCGTATACTTATAATCACCCTTCGGGGTATTTTGGTACTTCGTGTCCTTTCGTGGCTAAGAGGATGTAAAATCATGGATCTCAGCCTGATCATTCAGCTCATTAGCGGCATCGTCGGCGGCAATGCGGCGGGAGCGGCGCTGAAGGAAAAATCGCTCGGTGTGCTCGGCAACTCGTTGGCTGGCCTGGTCGGCGGCGGCCTTGGTGGCCAGATCATCCAAGCGCTACTCGGCATCGGTGCGGCCGGCGGGGGCGGACTGGACATCGGCGCCATCATCACCCAGATCGCCAGTGGCGGGGTCGGCGGTGGCGTCATGATGATCATCGTCGGGATCATCAAGCAGATGATGCAGAAGTAGGCGCCTCCGCCTCATGATTTCACTCCGCCCCGAGGCGCGGCATTTGGCAATGGGCAGACCCGTGCCGGATCGCTTGACCGGCTGGCGGGCGGGTGCTGTATCGGCGGGAACGGACATGCAACCGAGTCCCGCCGAGAGGTGAAATGCCCGCTCCCGCCACGCCCACCGCCGCCACTGCCGCCGCGCCTACCGGCGACGTCGTGCTGATTATCGATTTCGGCTCGCAGGTGACCCAGCTCATCGCCCGTCGAGTCCGCGAAGCCGGCGTCTATTCCGAGATCGTGCCCTTCAATCGCGCCGACGAGGCGCTGCGGCGTCTGACGCCCAAGGCGGTCATCCTGTCGGGCGGTCCCGCCTCGGTCACCGCCGACGCCTCGCCCCGCGCCCCGCAAGCGGTGTTCGAAGCCGGCGTGCCGATCCTGTCGATCTGCTACGGCCAGCAAACGACGGCAGTCCAACTCGGCGGTGTCGTCGAGGGCGGACACGCAGCGGAGTTCGGCCGCGCCGATATCGTCATCCAGGAAAAAAGCGCTCTGTTCGAGGGCATCTGGGAGATCGGCCAGCGCTATCCGGTGTGGATGAGCCACGGCGATCGCGTCACGAAGCTCCCTGAGGGGTTCACCGTCAAGGCGGTGAGCGAGAACGCGCCGTTCGCCATCGCATCCGACGAACGTCGCCGCATCTACACGACTATGTTCCACCCGGAAGTCGTGCACACACCGGATGGCGCGCGGCTGATCACCAATTTCGTGCGCAACATCGCCGGGCTTCCCGCCGACTGGACGATGCGCCACTTCCGCTCGAGCGAGATCGAGAAGATCCGCGCGCAGGTTGGCAAGGG
>LNEA01000406.1 GCA_001464855.1 Rhizobiales bacterium Ga0077530 | reverse complement strand
GGTCATGGGCCGAACAGCGCGCGGACCATATCTCGCAAGGTTGACGAGTGCAAGCCTGGGTGGTGCGACCAAATCCATGAGCCGCAAGTCCAAGTTTTCCGTCGCTTTTGCACGTCCAGCAGGTTGCCCGGCGGGATCTGCGGGCTACTGGACCTTGATCGTCGTTTCCGATTGCCCGCGCGGCGACACCAGGGTGACACGGACGGTCTTGCCCTTGAGATCGCCGACATCGGCGCCGTCAGTCAGATCGACGAGAAATCTGGCGATCGTGCCCTGCGGCGCACCGTCCGGCTTCGCCATCGGGATCCAGAGGCCGCCTGGCGCCTCCAGGAACAGGTCGGCGCCCTCGGCGCCACCGGGATACTCGGCTTCGAGCCGGATCGATGGTTTCTCTCCGGCAAGTTGGACCTTCGCAGAACGCAGCGACGGATCGGCAGGACGGCGCGCGTCGGCACTGCGCGGAACGCGATCGAAAGCCCGAGCCAACGCCGCGGGGACAGGCGCGCGCGTCGCGTCCGGTGGCACCGTCAACTCGAGCCGCGACTGCACTGGGATGCAGATGTCTTTGCACACGCCGTATTCAAGTTCGACGACGAGCGCGACAGGTTTGGTCGCGTCGGCGGCGCGGACGGTGACCGGCAGGATCGGTCCGCGAGGCGAACAGGCGCGGGATAGAGCGTCTCGGCAGCGTCCAAGTTCGACGATGGCGTCCAGCTCAGGCTCGGAGGGACGCCCGACGATCCCGGATTCCGCCAGTAGGTTTTCCAATCCTTCGCAAGTTCGATTTCGACGCCGACTGCGATGGTGCCGGGAGCGCTGCCCGCAGGGCTGCCACCGGCGATCAAGCGCGTACGGGCGTTGTGGTCTGCGACCCAGGGCGATGCAAGCGCCGGCGCTTCGGCGGCGGCCGTCGTTGATGTCAGAGCAGGAGCCAGCCCCAGAACGCACTCCAAAGCGATCAGCGTTGCGGCGCGTCGTAGCACACGGTTCTCCTCGGCGTTCAGTGTCGGCCACCGCCTCTGACGGCAGCGGCTGCACCCGATCGGCAGTTCGGAGCGAATGGTACAAGGCCGGCGTCGATTGTGAAGTGACCATCTCATCGCGGCGGATCAAGTTTCGGTGCACAGGGGCAATGGTGCCAAGGCTTGAATGTGCTGTTCCCAATGGCGATGTAGCGTTCGAGAGCAATGCAAAACACGGCTTCACACCGGGCGGCCGCAGGGGGTAGTCTCGATCGATGGGAAGTAAGCGAAAATCTCGCGTCGCCGGACCGAGCTACCTGAGCGGCCAGTTGCTCGTCGCGATGCCGACGATGAGCGATCGCCGGTTTCGACGATCGGTGATCTATATGTGTTCGCACTCGAAAGAGGGGGCGATGGGGCTGATCGTCAATCAGCGCTCGCCGGACGTCTCGCTCGCGGACCTGCTGTCGCAACTCGGGCTGTCCGAAGACGGCGCCGATCAGGTCGGCCCGGAGGAACTTCGGGAGCAGGGCGTCCTCAATGGCGGCCCCGTCTCGACGGAGCGTGGGTTCGTCCTGCACACCAACGACTACTTCGCGGAAGAAGCGACGCTCGCCATCGGCGACGGCATCTGCCTCACGGCGACGATCGAGATCCTGAAGGCGATGGCGGCTGGGCAAGGGCCGCGCCGTTCTGTGCTGGCACTCGGCTATGCGGGCTGGGCGCCCGGTCAGCTCGAAGCCGAAATCGGCGCCAATGGCTGGCTGCACTGCCCGGCCGATCGCGACCTGATTTTCGATTCCGATCTCGAATTGAAATACGTGCGCGCGCTGTCGAAGATCGGTATCGATCTTTCCCACCTCATCAGCGAAGCCGGACACGCGTAAGCGCGGGGCTTTCGCGCTGCTGTCGGACTCCATCGATTGATGCGTTACGCGTCGGTGTGCTCGCGATCCGGAGGCGCCGGCGCGGCAGCCGGATCGGCTGCGGGCTGACGTCCGGCAAGCCTGTCGAGGCTCGCGCGGAGAGCCGCCGGCATGGCGGTCTCGCGAACCGTGTGTGGGAGCGGTCGGTTGATCGGCGGCGGTGCGATGCCGTTTGCGCTGGGCCGCGGTGGAGGCGGCGGCCCTTTTTTGTCGGGCGACGGCGGAGCAAGCCTCTCGTGCGGGAGCAGAGGCGGCGGCGGAGCGCCAGCGCCGTTGGCCGAGGCTGGCGGAGGCATCGCGCCCGGCGGCATCGGCGGCGGCATCGGAGGTGCGGCGTGCGATTGCTGCATATTGGGCATAGGTGGTGGCATCGGCGGCAGGGGGAGCGGACCTGGACCCGCGCTGGCCGGTGGCGCGCGACCGTTGATGCCAGCGTCGGCAGCAGGACGGGGCGGCGGCGGACTGGGTGGCGGCGGCGCCATGCCCGATCCATTGCGACCGAGCGGTACGGTCACTGGCGCGGCAGAGGGTGGTGGCTGCGGAAGCGTAATACCGGCGCCCTTGCCGCGCAGTCCCAGCGGAATGGTTTGCGAGTGCGCGCCGTTGGGCGGTGCCGGCGGTGGCATATGGGCTGGTGGTTGCGGCGGCATTGCCTGCGGTGGCGGAATTTGCGGCGAGCCCTGCGGTGGGCTGGCGGGTGGACGTGAGCCACGGGTGCGCGGCTCGGCGGGGGTGGCCGAGTTGGCACGCGTCGATGCGGCGGCGACCGGCTCCGGTCCCTTGCCGTTGGCGGCCGGCTTCGACGGTCCGAGCTTGTGGACGCGGCGACCCATCTTCTTTTCTGATTTGGCGACGAGGCGGGTGAGTTGCAGCGCATCGCGCTCGGACATCGGCTGGCCGTAGTAGAAGCCTTGCGCGTACTCGCAGCCAAGCGCGCGAAGGAACGCGGCGTCCTCCGGTGTCTCGATGCCTTCGGCGACGACTTTGCGGCCAAGTTCGTGCGCGAGCAGGACACTGGCACGCACGATGGCAGCGCCAGCCTCGTTTTCGGTGCCAGCTTGGACCAGTGCCTTGTCGATCTTGATGGTGTCGAACGGGAACCGCTGCAGGTAAGCGAGTGATGAATACCCGGTTCCGAAATCGTCGAGCGCGAGTTCGGCGCCGGCCCCCTTGAGCAATTCGAGCACGTGCGTCGCGGCCTCGGGATTCTCCATCACGAGGGATTCGGTGATCTCGAGGCGCAGCGACCCACTCGGCGCGACGGCGCGACCGAGTAGATGTCGGATCTCGGGGACCAAGTCCGCCTTCAGAAGCTGGCGACTCGAAACGTTGACGCTGACGAACAGTGGCTGATCGGGACGCGGTAGTGCCGCCTGCCAGCGGACGACTTCGTCGATCGCGCGCGCCAGAACATAGCTGCCGAGTTTGACGACGAGGTCGGTTTCTTCGGCAACGGGAATGAATTCGGAGGGACTGAGCTGGCCGTAGCGGGGATGATCCCAGCGGACCAGAGCCTCGAAGCCGACCAGACCTTCGGTAGAAAGCGTGACGATCGGTTGGTAGAGGACCGTGAGGCGGCCCTGTTCGATGGCGCGGCGCAGGTCGCTTTCAATCGCAATGCGCTCATCCTTCTCGCTGCGCATCTGAGCGGAGAAGATTTCGATGCGGTCGGTGCCGGCGCGTTTCGCCCGGTACATCGCCGTTTCCGCCTGGCGCAGCAGCTCGCGCGCGCTGTCGGGGCTCGCGTCACCGACGGCGATGCCAATCGAGCCGGTGAGAACGATCTCCTGGTTGGCGATCTTGATCGGGGAGCGGAGCGAACGGCGCAGGCGCTCGGCGAGCATGGCGAGTTCGCGCGGGTCGTGCTGCGCCGGGATCAGGATGGCGAATTGATCGCCGCCGATGCGGGCGAGCGTATCGGTGGGATTGAGCGTGCGCTGGAGTCGGCGAGCGACGGTGAGCAGCAGGCTGTCGCCGACGACGAGACCGAACGAGCTGTTGATGCTTTTGAACTTGTCGAGATCGAGGAACAGTATCGTCGGGCGAAACGCCGGTTCGGCGAGCCCACGCGTGACGGCGACCGACAGGCGGTCGATGAACAGCTCGCGGTTGGGCAGGCCAGTCAGGCTGTCGTGCACGGCATCGTGCAATAGGCGTTCGTGAGCGCGACGCTGGTCGGTGACCTCGCGGATGAGACCGACACAACGCAGCGAACGGCGATCGGCCGTCGGAATGGCGGCGCCTTCGATTTCGAACCAGCGGTAGGTGCTATCGGCGTGGCGGAGGCGGAAGTCCAGATGAACCGTACCGCCGGACTTGTCTTTGAGACCCTGGAACAGGAGCAGCACGCGCTCGCGATCCGCCTGATGCAGGTAGCCGAGCAGATCGTCGACCTTGATCGAGAGATCGCCGGGCTTGAGGCCGAGCGTCGCCTCGATGACAGGGTCAAGTTTGATCTCGTCACGACGCGCATTCCATTCCCAGACACCGACGCTGGCCATCTCGATGGCGGTGGCGCGGAGCTGGCGATCCGACGGACTGTTGGCGAACGCTGGCCCGCTGACGCGAAAGGCGAACTGCGTCACGGTGAAGCCGATGATCAACATGATCAGGACGAGGCCCGACAGCAGCCCCGAAATGGCGATCTCGCCGGAGAGGCGGCCGGTCAGCGTCGCCGCCGCGCCGAACAGCCAGACCAGCAGCAGGATCCATGTTGGCGCGAGCGCTAGCGCCCGATCAAGACCGCGGAGCGAGAAATAGAGGATCACAAATCCGCCGATGAGGCCGACGGCGCCGAGCGACAGGCGCGCGACAGTCGCGGCAAGTCGCGGATCGAGCACGGCGGTCGCGACGATCACGAGCTGGCCGACGATCCAGATCACGAACAGCATCCGCAGGAAGCCGTTCCATAGATTGCCGCGCAGGAAGGTGAACAGGAAAATGACAAGGCTTGCCGCGACGGCGGCCTCCGCCACCGCTCGGTATTGGGCGTTGTCTTCCGGCCGCATCGGAAAGAGCCGTGGCCAGAACCCGAAGTCGACGCAGAGGAGCGCCAGCACGCACCACGCGACGAGCGCGGCGCTCGGGAAGATCATCTTGTGGTTGGCGGCGAACACGGCGGTCAGGAAGATCGCGAGCAGGCCGGTGAAGCCGAGCAGGATGCCATGGAAGAGCTGGCGGTCCCGGTGGCGCTGTTCGACCGAGAGCGGCTTCCAAAGCGTCAGCGTTGCAACGCGTTCGGAGGCGAGTTCGACGACGAAGGTGACGGTGCGCCCGGGCTCGATGCTGATGCGGAAGATGTCCGCGCGGTCGTTGCGCACGCGTTCGGGCACGAAGCCTTCCGATTGCGTGATCGCCTCGATCCGCCGCGCGTCGAGGTCGGGCCAGATCACGCCGGAACCCGCCATCGTGTAGCGGTTGGCGAGCAGCCATCGCTCGATCGGCTTGCTGGTCGGGTTGCGTAGCGCGAAAACGACCCAGCTCGGATTGGTGCCGGCCGTCGTCGCCTTGACGTTCATGCGGAACGTGCCGCCTGACGAGTCCGGCGCGGTTTCGGCTTGAAGGCTGTCGCCACGACCTTCGTAAAGCTCACTATGGCCAGTAATGTCGATGCCATCGACTTCCTCGGTGACGTCGATCGGCTCCAGCGCGACGGCGGGGAGAGTGTATCCCGTGGCGAAGAACAGCACGGCCAGCAGCGTGAGCACAACGCGCAGAAGCACAGGACGCCCGCAGGCAGCGCCCGCAGGTTTCCAACGATCCCAGCCGTTCGTGCTCCGCAGGCTCATGCGGCCCAGTCCTCCTCGATCAGCGCGAAGAGAACGTGATCCTGCCAGAGGCCGTTGATCCGCAGGTAGCGCCGCGCGAGACCCTCGCGGACGAAGCCGTTGGCTTCGAGGACGCGCTGGGACGCGTGATTGTGCGGAAGGCACGCAGCCTCGAGGCGATGGAGGCGCAGATCCTCGAAGGCGAACGGGAGAACGGCGGCCAGCGCACGCTGCATGTTGCCCTGGCGCGTGTACGGCTGCCCCATCCAGTAGCCGAGCGAGGCCGCCTGCGTAATGCCGCGGCGGACGTTGGAGAACGTGAGAGCACCGATGAGCGAGCGATCGTCGTCGCGGAAAATGAAGAATGCGTAGCCGGTGCCGTCACGACGGTTGCGCTGGTAGAGGCGAACGCGCTCGCGAAAGGCCGAGCGGCTCAGTTCATCGGAGGCCCATTGCGGCTCAAACGGGACGAGAGCGTCGCGGCTGATGCGACGCACGTGAGCCCATGCTTCGAAGTCGGTCATGGCAGGCGGGCGCAGCGACAGGCCGTCGCCACGGATGAACGCGCTTGCCTCTTCGATGAATGAGGGTCTCAGGAATGCCATGCCCGCCTAGTGTCCCGATTCTGAAGTCCGCCAGACCCTCAATTCATCCGCGGTCGTGCGTGCAAAAAATGCTTAGGAACAGATGCCGGCACAAACACATCGTTGTGCTGAGACACGTTTGGATGCTGCGCCACCCGCACCCCTCGATCAATGCCGGCGAGCGCGCCGGCCCATGTTGTCCACGATGGCGCGACCGGACTTGCCGGCACCGGCGAGCGCGAACGACATCAGCGATTTCGTCAAAAGCCTTTCCGCCAGGCCGCGAACCTGCTCGGCGCCCACCGCGTCGACCTTCTCGATCAATTCCGCCGTCGGCATCAGGCGGCCGAGCGCCTGCATCTGGCGGGCCATCTGTTCGGCGCGCGCAATCGGGCTCTCGAGGCTCATCAACAGGCCGGCCTTGAGCTGCGCCTTGGCGCGCCGAATCTCGCCCACTTTGGGACGGGAGGCTGCGGCCTTGTCGAGTTCGGTCTCGACGACTGCGATGAGGGTGTC
Source organism: Rhizobiales bacterium Ga0077530 (assembly GCA_001464855.1). GTDB lineage: Bacteria > Pseudomonadota > Alphaproteobacteria > Rhizobiales > Hyphomicrobiaceae. The sequence goes on along the minus strand of LNEA01000406.1, from coordinate 2,371 downwards.
CATGGTCTCAGGTCCGGTCGCGGCATGGATGTTGAACATGCCGGTATCGTTGAGGCCCCAGGCACTGGAATAGATCGAGTAGCATAACCCCCGCTTCTCCCTGACTTCCTGGAACAGCCGCGACGACATTCCCCCGCCGAACAATCCCGAAAACACCTGCGTGGCGTAAAATTCCGGCTCCCGGTAGGAGGGGCTCTCGTACCCCATGACAACGTGGGCCTGCTCGAACCGGCGCGGCGACAAGCGCGACCCGCCCGCATACTTGGCTGGCGCGGGCATGATTCTCTCGGCTCCAGGGAGCGCCCCGAATAGGGCCTCAGCATGGCGCACCAGAGCCGTGTGATCGACGTTCCCAGCAACGGAAAGAACCATGTCGCCGCCATGGTAACGCGCCTGCCGGAAACGATGGAGGTCAGCAGCCGTGAAGCCGCCCACGGTTTTGGCGGTGCCGAGAATCGGCCGTCCCAGCGGCTGGCGGGGAAATGCCACGTCTTGGAGGAGGTCCATCACGATTTCTTCGGGACTATCCCGGGTCGCCGCGATCTCCTGGAGGATCACGTTCCGTTCCCGTTCGAGGTCCTCGCCCGGATACGTTGGGTTGAGCATGATGTCGGCGAGGATCTCCAGCGCGACAGCGATGTCGGCCTTGAGCACCCGGGCGTAGAAGGCGGTCGAATCGAGGCTCGTCGCCGCATTGAGTTCGCCGCCGACCTCCTCGATCTCCTCGACGATTTTGCGGGCGTTGCGCCGCTTGGTGCCCTTGAAGGCCATATGCTCGATGAAGTGGGAGATGCCGGACTCGGCGGCGTCCTCATGGCGGGCGCCGGTCGCGACCCAGACGCCGAGCGCGACCGTCTCGACGTGGGGCATATGGTCGGAAATGATCGTCAGGCCGTTGGCGAGGCGGGTCTCGTTGAGGTGACCGTTGCGTTTCATCTCAGGTACGCCCCGCTCGCCGATGGGTCTCGACATGGCGCGCGATCGCGGCGGCGTCGGCCGGCAGCACGGTGACGCGTTCGGGCAGCGTCCGCTGGCGAGCGACGATGGCGGGTTCGGGCGGCACGCGGCCGATCGCCTGGCGGATGGCGTCGGGGAATTTCGCGGGATGCGCCGTGGCGAGCGTGATCATGGGAGTGCCTGACCGCCGGGCGGAGCGCTGGGCAGCCGAGATGCCGACGGCGGTGTGCGGATCGGCGAGGTAGCCGGTCTCGGCTTCGAGCGATTTGATGGTCGCAAGCGTCGCGGCTTCGTCGGTGCGCTCGGCGTCGAAGGTCTCGGTGAGCTGACCATGCTCGCCCTGGGACAGGGCGAAGCCGCCACGCTCGCCGAGGTCGCGCATGAGGCCGACGACGCGGGCTGCGTCGCGACCGGTGAGTTCGAACAGCAACCGCTCGAAGTTCGAGGAGATCTGGATGTCCATGCTCGGGCTCATCGACGCCGTGACGTCGCGCGTCTCGTAGCGGCCGGTATCGAAAGCGCGCTTGAGGATGTCGTTGACGTTGGTCGCGATGAGCAGGCGGTCGATCGGGAGACCCATGCGCTTGGCGGCATATCCCGCCAGCACGTCGCCGAAATTGCCCGTGGGCACAGCGAAGCTGACCGGTCGCGCCGGACCGCCGAGCGCAACTGCCGATGTGAAATAGTAGACGATCTGGGACATCAGCCGTGCCCAGTTGATCGAGTTGACGCCAGCGAGCGCGAGGCGGTCATTCTGGCAATCGTCGAAGGTGCCTTCGACGGCGATAGCGTGGACGTTGGCTTCGGTGGGCGTCGTCATCTGGCGACGCTGGACGTCGCTGACGCGGCCCTGCGGAAACAGGATGAAGATGTCGATCGCATCGCGCCCGCGGAAGGCTTCGATTGCCGCGCCGCCCGTGTCGCCTGAGGTCGCGCCGACGATGGTTGCGGACTGCCGCCGACGCGTGAGCGCGCGATCCATCAGGCGCGACAGAACCTGCATCGCCACGTCCTTGAAGGCAAGCGTAGGGCCGTGGAACAACTCGAGGATCCAGTCCGACGGTCCGACTTGCACGAGCGGCGCAACGAGGCGATGGCGGAACGTCGCGTAGGCGTCTTTGACGATCGCGGCCAGTTCGGCGTCGGGAATCTCGCCGCCGACGAACGGCGTCATGATGCGAACGGCGGCGTCTTCGTAGGTTTGGCCGGCGAGTGCAGCGATGTCGTCGTGCGAGAATGCCGGCCAACGCTCCGGCAGATAGAGGCCGCCGTCGCGGGCGAGACCCGTGAGCAGGACGTCCTCGAATCCGAGCGCTGGGGCGGCGCCGCGTGTGCTGATGTATTTCACGTGCGATCCGTCTGGTGGTGTTATGCGCAACTTATCGAGCGCCCGACCAGGGCAGCGCATGGCCAG
>LNEA01000405.1 GCA_001464855.1 Rhizobiales bacterium Ga0077530 | reverse complement strand
TCCGGCCACCGCCTCGGCACGGCGGAGGTCGAGAGCGCGCTGGTCTCGCACCCGAAGGTGGCGGAAGCCGCCGTCGTCGGCGCGCCGCACGACATCAAGGGGCAAGGCATCTACTGCTATGTCACCCTGATCCAGGGCAATCAGCCGTCCGAGGAGCTGAAGAAGGAGCTGGTCGCCCACGTGCGGAAGGAAATCGGCGCGATCGCGTCGCCGGATTTCCTCCAATTCTCGCCAGGGCTGCCGAAGACGCGGTCGGGCAAGATCATGCGCCGCATCCTGCGCAAGATCGCCGAGGACGATTTCTCCAACCTCGGTGACACCTCGACGCTGGCCGAGCCGGCCGTGGTCGACGATCTCGTCGCCAACCGCCAGAACCGCAAGGCGGGGTAGATCCGACCGGCAGGTGTCGACGCGCGTCGACACCTGAATGGCGCATGGTGATAGCTGCCATGCGCTTGCCGCCGCGCGACCCTGCGCCTAGTGTGTCCGCGAATTTCCGTGCCCGACTACGCGGGCGCAGATCAACCTTCAACGGGACATGCGGAACATGGCGCAGGAACTCACCCATTTCATCGGCGGCAAGAAGGTCAGCGGCACCAGCGGTCGGTTTGGCAATGTATTCTGGCCGATGACGGGCGAGGTTGCGGCGCGCGTGCCGCTCGCGTCGGTCGCCGAGATCGACAAGGCCGTCCAGAACGCGCGTAGTGCGCAGCCGGCGTGGGCGGCGACCAATCCGCAGCGCCGCGCCCGCGTCCTCGCGCGCTTCGTCGACCTGCTGAACCGCGACATGGACAAGCTTGCCGATGCGCTGGCGCGCGAGCACGGCAAGACCGTTCCCGACGCCAAGGGCGACATCCAGCGTGGCCTCGAAGTGTGCGAGTTCGCAACGGGCATTCCGCATCTGATGAAGGGCGAATTCACCGACGGTGCCGGCCCGGGCATCGACATCTACTCGATCCGCCAGCCGCTCGGCGTCGTTGCTGGCATCACGCCGTCCCGCGATCGCGTGCGGCAACGCGTTCATTCTCAAGCCATCGGAGCGCGATCCGTCGGTGCCGATCATGCTCGCCGAGCTGATGATCGAGGCGGGGCTGCCGGCCGGCATCCTCAACGTCATCAACGGCGACAAGGAAGCGGTCGATGCCATCCTCGACCATCCGCAGATCGAGGCTGTGGGCTTCGTCGGCTCGACGCCGATCGCGGCCTACGTCTATGCGCGCGGCACGGCGTCGGGAAAGCGCGTGCAGTGCTTCGGTGGCGCCAAAAATCACATGCTGATCATGCCGGACGCCGACATGGACCAGGCGGTCGATGCGCTGATCGGCGCGGGTTATGGCTCGGCGGGCGAGCGCTGCATGGCGGTGTCGGTCGCGGTGCCGGTGGGTGAAAAGACGGCGAATGCGCTGATGGACAAACTGATCCCGCGCGTCGAGGGCTTGAAGATCGGACCGTCGACCTCGATGGACGCCGACTTCGGCCCGGTGGTGACCGCGGCCCACCTACAGAAGGTCAAGGACTACGTCGACATTGGCATCAAGGAAGGCGCCAAGCTCCGCGTCGACGGACGCGACTTCAAGCTCCAGGGCTATGAGGGCGGCTTCTACATGGGCGGCTGCCTGTTCGACAACGTCACACGCGACATGCGCATCTACAAGGAAGAGATCTTCGGGCCGGTGCTGTGCGTCGCGCGCGCCAAGGATTACAGCGAAGCGCTCAGCCTCGCGATGGATCACGAGATGGGCAACGGCGTCGCGATCTTCACGCGCGACGGCGACACCGCGCGCGACTTCGCCGCGAAAATCAACGTCGGCATGGTCGGCATCAACGTGCCGATCCCGGTGCCGCTCGCCTACTACACGTTCGGAGGCTGGAAGAAGAGCGCGTTCGGCGATCTCAATCAGCACGGGCCGGATTCGATCCGCTTCTACACGCGTACCAAGACGGTGACGCAGCGCTGGCCGTCCGGCGTCAAGGAAGGCGCCGAATTCACGATTCCCGTGATGAAGTAG
>LNEA01000404.1 GCA_001464855.1 Rhizobiales bacterium Ga0077530 | reverse complement strand
GGCGTTGCCAGATCATCGAAGACCTTGACGAACACGAGACTGGCGCCGGCGATGTAGCCCGGCATCGCGAGTGGAAAAACGATACGGCGAAACAATCGGAACCCCTGGCATCCCAGGTTCTGCGCCGCCTCCTCCATCGAGCGATCGATGTTGCGCAACGCCGCCGAGAGGTTGATCAGGATAAAAGGGAAGTAGTGCACGGCCTGCGCGAAGACCACGCCATTCAAGCCCTCCATGAACGGGATCTTGAAGCCGAACCAATCATCGAGCAGGAGATTGAACGAGCCGTTGCGACCGAACAGAAGCTGCATCGCAACGGCGCCTGCAAACGGCGGCATAATCAGGGGAATAAATCCCAGCATCTGGACAACGCCGGCGCCGCGGAATTCGAAGCGCGTCGTCAGATACGCCAGCGGCAACGCGAACATCGATGCGAGAACCACCGTCATCACGGCGACGTACATCGAATTCCAGAACGACGTGATGAACAGATCAGTGCGCGCGAAGTCGTAGAAATTGATGAGCGTGAAGACGCCGCTGCCCTTCTCGGTGAAGGCAACGTAGACGACGGTCAAGACCGGGACGACCAGGAACAGCGCAAGGAACAGTGCGATCGCAAGCGCCAGACCGATTTGACCTGGCGTCGCGGCTAGCCGCCAAGACGCGGCGCGCCCGACCTTGCCGATGGTTGCCAAAACGCGCTTCCCCTATCGCGCGAGCTTCGCGGCCTCGCCGGCTTTGGCCTCCGCTTCGGCATACGCAGCCTTGGCGCTCGCCGCCCACTGCTGCTCAAGTTCGGCCTGACGCGCGGTCTTCTGCTTGCCACCAGAGAAAGCGGCCTGGATCTCGGCGGACGCTGCCTGCTCCGCGGTGATCGGCATCTTCGCCACGAGGTCGCGAGCTTCCTTGACGAGCGCCCGACCGGCGGGGTTGTCCTTCTTGTCGAGCGCTGCCTCGGCCGCATGGATCGCCTTGGTCGCTGCCTTGAGGCCGTCCAGTTGGAAGGTAACGAGTTGATCGTAGAGCGTGTCGACCGCGGCCGTGCGCGCGCTCGAAACACCGGAGTCGAACGTCACCTTGCCACCGAGGGACGTATCCTTGAATGGATTGGGATAGTCGGCCGGCGCTTTGGCATAGGTCTCGGGACGCACAGGGAGGCGGCGGATGCCCTTGTCTAGCAGCACTTCCTGGCCGGCGGCTGAAAGCAAGAATTCGACGTAGGCTTCCGCACCAGCCTTGTTCGGCGGATTGGCGACGATGGCGACGTTCGCCGGCACGATCGTGGTTACGCTCGGATAGACGAACTTGACCGGAAATCCCGCGCCCTGCGCCGAGAAGGCGAAAAAGTCGATGACAACTCCGAAGCCGACCTGCCCCGAGTTGACGGCGTCCGGCACGCCGAACGAGCGTTCGGTGACGGTGCGGAGATTGCCGCTCCATTCCTTGATCGTGCGCCAACCCTTGTCCCAGCCCTCGCCTTGGAGGATCGTCTCGAGCGTCAGGTGCGTGGTGCCCGAGCGCGACGGGGCCGCGATCGATACGTGGTCGAAATAGACCGGCTTGGCGAGATCCTGCCACTCCTTGGGATCGGGAAGTTTGTTGGCCTTGGCATAGCGCTCGTTCCACATGATGCCGTAGCCGGACGCGGCGAAGCCCGAGTAATAGCCGTCTGGGTCGTTGATCGGATAGGCGCCTACTTTTGCCGGAATGCCCGTCGCTTTCGGCTTGTAGAGTTGGAGCAGCTTCTTTTGTTTCAGCACCTCGAAGGCGTCCGGAGCCGACGCCCAGAAGATATCGACCTGGTTGCCCGATCGCGTCTCCTCGAGAAGCTTCACGCCGGCGTTGGTGTTTCGGTTCTGGATCTCGACGGTCGTACCGGGATAGGCAGCCTCGAAGGCCTTCTTGAACGGGTCGGTCACGTCCTTGGAGAATGACGTGAGGACGGTCACCTTGCCGGACGGCGCCTGAGCCTGCACGGGAGCGAGCGTCGCGGCCAAAGCGATCGCAGCGAAGGTCGTTATGAGACGCATGAGTTCTCCTCCCGTGGAGCGCTTAACGATTTTGGGGTGTTCCAGCGAGCCCACCCATGGCGTTTTTTGAACCGTCCGCCCGGGCTCGTCAATTGGGATCGGCCGGAGCGGGTTCGGTCGGAAGGCAGTGATTCCGGCCGTGCAGAATGCGTTGACCAAGACCCAAGCCTTCGATTTCCGGCGGAACCGCAGCACCTGCTCGAGCGTACACTGTTGAATACACGATCGTCCGCGCTTATCTGATGGAAGTGTGGGCCGTGAGTGGAAAGGGCTGGAGACTGCGATGTCTATATATCGAAAGACGTCACGAGCGGGCTGGGTCTGCTTGACGCTGCTCCTGGCCACTGCAGGCACGGCGGCGAGCCAGACATACCCTCAGCGCGATCAAAATCAGATCATCGAACAGCAGCGACTGCAGCGACAGCTATCCGAACAACGGCTTGGCGACGACCTGCGCCGGCAGCAGGAATTGCAACGCTCACGTAG
>LNEA01000403.1 GCA_001464855.1 Rhizobiales bacterium Ga0077530 | reverse complement strand
CCGAAGCGCTCGAGCATCGCGTTCATCGATTGCTCGGTGAATGGCGAGTTGCGCAGGCTGTCGCCCGTCCCCTTGAGACCGATCACGAGACCGTAGCCGACGAGCTGGTTGGCCCGGACGCCGCGAACCGACGTGATGTCCTTGATGCGCGCCTCAGCCGACGCCTCGCCAAGCAGGGCGATCGTGCAGAACAGGGCGACGACCAGCGTGCGCGCGAAGGACATTCTCAATTCACCCCAACCTGGACGCTGCCGTTCGACTGCACGAGGCCCCGGATGACGACTCCGGTGTCGGTGTTGCGGACATTGACCAGCGATCCGAGCACGCCCGGCTGAAGCGCGACCCCACTTGCTTCAATGCTAAGCCCGCCGGTGACGAAGACGAGGACGACGCGTTCGCCTTCCTTGAACAGGAATGGATCGCGCAGCGCGTTGATAGGTATGGCGTGCCCCTTAGGCAGCACGCGACGAGCGACCTTGCCGACGACAGCTTCGCGCGACGTGAAGTAGTTGCGCAGCACCTTATCGTTCGCAACGAAGCGCTCTTCGGCGACCAGTTCTTCCGAAAGCACATCGCCTTGCAGAATAGTCACCGACGGCACGGGCATCGAGGTCGCAGCCGGCCCAGCAGCGACGGCCGACACGGGCGCAAGCGCCAGCGCTACGGCCGCGGCTTGCAACCAGCACCAGAGTTTTTTTCTTGGCGTCACGCGCTCCCCCGTTCAGGTGACAATGCTACGAACTAACGAATGCCCTTGGTGATCACGCCCATCATGTCGTCCGATGCCTGGATGATCTTGGAGTTCATTTCATAGGCACGCTGGGCGGAAATCAGTTCGGTGATCTCCTTCACCGGATCGACGTTCGAAGATTCGAGATAACCTTGCTTGATGCGGCCGAGCCCGTTCTCGCCGGCAATGCCGACAACTGCCGCGCCCGAGGCCAGCGTTTCGCGCCACAGATTGCCGCCGAGCGGCTCGAGCCCGACTTCGTTGATGAAACTCGAGACCGAGAATTGCCCGAGCAACTGCGGGGCCACCTGACCGGGAATAGTCGCGTACACCTGGCCCTGCTCGTTGACATTGATCGCCGTCGCTTCTGGCGGCACCGTCATCGTCGGCTGCACCAGATATCCTTCGGCCGTCACGACGCGACCGGTCTGGTCCTTGTTGAATGCCGCCGCGCGCGTGTAGAGAGTTTCGCCTTCGGGGCCGATCACGCGGAAGAAGCCGCGCCCCATCATCGCCATGTCGAAAGTATTTCCCGTTTGCGTCAGCGCGCCTTGCAGATGCAGATTCCGAATGGCCGCGGCGCGCACACCGAGACCGACGCGGGCACCTTCGGGGACCACCTCGGTGCCACCCGCGGCCGGCGTGCCGGCGGCGAGTTCGGTCTGATAGAGCAGATCGACAAACTCGGCGCGCGACCGCTTGTAACTCGTCGTGTTGATGTTCGCGACGTTGTGCGCGATCACCTCGACGTTGAGCTGCTGCGCCGACATCCCAGTGGCGGCAATTGAAAGTGCCCGCATAACCTGATCCCCCGACCCGTCAGATCGCCATCCTGCTGATTTCCTGGTAGGCCGAAATGACCTTGTCGCGGACCGCGATGACCGACTGCAGGCTTTGCTCTGCCGACATCACATGCTCGACGACGTCCTGCATCGCCACCGTGCCCTTGACCCCGCCGATCGAAACGGCTTCGGCCTGCCGCAGCTTGTTGCCGAAATCCGTGATCGCGTTCCCGAGCATGCTCGCGAAGTCGTTACCCGCATCGACGCTGGGCGCTGCCGGCGTCGGGCCGCTCGGGCGCGCCACGCCGCCGGTCGGACCGACCGGCAGACTGCGCACGCCAATTCCGGAAACTGCATCCAGCATTATCTACCTTTCAGCAGGTCAATGAGGTCGCCCATCATTTCGCGGGCCTGGCGCACGACCTGCAGATTCGCCTCATAAGATCGGTGCGCCTCACGCATATCGGAGAGCTCGACAAGCGGATTGACGTTGGAGAGCTTGACGTATCCCGCCGCATCCGCCGCCGGATGCCCCGGATTGTGCTGGGCAGGGAACGGCGCCTGATCCCGGCCAATAGCACTGGTGCGCACAACACTCACGCCGCTCGCTCGGTCCAACTCCTGAGCAAAGCTGATGGTCTTGCGCGCATAAGGATTGCCGCCCGGAACAGACGACGTCGCGCTGGCGTTCGCGAGGTTTTCCGAAACGATACGGATGCGCGTCGACTGCGCCCGCAATCCCGAAGTGGAAGAGAGGATTGCGGCTTTGAGTTCGTCAGCCATTGGCTACCCCCTGACGCTCGCGAGCAGCATGCGGTGGAACGCCGAGACGATGCCCGTTACGGCCGAGTGCTGGGAGCGAACCTCACCGAGGTTCGTCAGTTCGGACTCTAGACTGACGGTATTGCCGGAATGCTTGGTCGCGTCGGTTGCGCGCGCAATGAGATCGTACGCCTTCGCGCCAAACTGCGACGGCGCCAGATGCTTGGAGTCGGTCCGCGACACAGCAACGCTGGACGTCAGCGCGGCTTCGAACGACGGCACGTCGCGCGCCTTGAAGCCGGGCGTATCGGCATTCGCGATATTGTCGGCAATGGCGGCGCTGCGCGTTGCCAGCCAGCGATTGCGTTGGCTGGCAACCGCAAAAAGGGTGAGGTCGTGCATCGGCAGATCCTTAGGCTTCAGACCTTCTGATAGCCTAAGTCTCTTGCCTGAAGCTGGAGGATTGGACGGATCGGCGGCCTGTGCGCGAATCGGTCAGCGCCCGCTGGAGCCGGGCACTGCGGCTGAGCGCGGTCGGCTCCGGCTGCTCGAAGCGAATGAGGTCGATCTCGACGCTGGCGCTGGCCGCTTCGAGCGTCAGACGGTAGTAGAGCTCGATCCCCTGATTGCGAAACACCATCGCGAGACGGATCGAGGGCGGCGCATCCCAGTCGAGCACGACCTCCGCGTGTTCGCCAAAACGCATCGTCTCCGACTTGAACAACATCTCGCATTCGCCGTCGAGAAGACTGCGCAGCGTCGCCATACGCTCGAGCCTGATCAGCGCGATCAGATCGGCGGCGTCATAGTTCCTGAACTCGGTCGTCAGGTCCGCGATATAGTCGGCCAATATGGCCTCGAGACGAGGCGTCAACTCAGTGACCTGGGGCAACATCATGCACCTCTTGGCAAGCTAACGGTCGGGCCGGCCGCGGAACGCGACATCAGGAACAAGATGACCTCCGCGATCGCCTTGTAGAACTCGGGTGGGATTGGACGGTCGAGCGTGACCGCCGCGTGAAGGCTGCGCGCGAGCGCTTTGTCCTCGATGACGGGTATGTCGTTGGCTTCGGCGATCTCGCGGATCTTGAGCGCAATGTTGTCGAGCCCCTTCGCTACAACAATGGGCGCCGCCTGGTCGCCACGCACGTAACGCAGCGCCACCGCATAGTGCGTCGGGTTGGCGATCACCACCGTCGCGCGCGGCACTGCCGACAACATGCGGCGACGGGCACGATCGCGGGCCAGCGAGAGCCGTCGAGCGCGCATCGCCGGATCGCCTTCGGATTGCTTGTGCTCGTCTTTGATCTCCTGCTTGCTCATGCGCAGGTCCATCCGCCACTTGAAGCGACTCCACGCGACGTCGGCAATGACGATAGCGGCAAGACTGACGCCGATGATGAGCAGAACTTGGAGAAGCTGGCGCGCAAGCGCGTCGGGGAGCTCGGACGGGTCGAGCAGGATCGCGTTTACGAGATCGGTGGTGTAGTGAATGAGAAAGGCCAGCGCACACGCGGAAAGCACGGTCAGCTTAAGGACCGCCTTCATGAACTCGACGCGACCTTGGGCGCCAAAGATGCGCGTCAACCCCTTGCTGGGCGAGATTTTCGAGTATTCCGGCTTGATGCGATGCCCGACGATTTTCAGCGGATTTTGGAGCAGCGACACCATGATGCCGAACCCCATGAGCACGAAGAGCGGCAGCATGATCACCGCGCCCGCCGCCGCACCGACCGTTCCGAGCAACATCAGAGCATCCGCGCCCACTTCGAGGCGGAATGTGTAGGGACGCTCGATGAGCGCCACCAGCGTCGACTGCAGATTGTCGCTGAAGGCGTGCACCACGATCGGTACAGCCGAGGCAATAGCCAGGATCGAGGCGAACTGGGAAACGTCACGCGAAACGGGCGTGTTGCCCTTCCTGATCGATTCCTCGATCTTATGGGGCGTTGCCTCTTCGGTCTTGGATTCCTTGTCCGGCTGTTCTGACATGGCGCACGAGACCTGAGATCCAAGGGATGAGGCTGTCCGCGCGCCGGCTCAGCGAGATGACCGAATTCAGCGGCGCAGTGTCGTTCGATAGCTCAGATGCTCGTCAGTCACGACCGGATGCACGAGACTTGACGCCTCGCGGGCAACCTACTCGCCGCCAGTCTGTGCCACCTCACGCACGGAGATCGCGAAGCGGGTAGCCGCCTCGTCGAGCGCTACGATCTCGCCGCGCGCCACGACCTGATCGTTCACGACAATGTCGATGAGATCTCCGACCTTGCGGTCCAATGGAATGATGGATCCACGCGTGAGGCTCATCAGCTTGGCAACCGGCATACGTGCCGCGCCGAGCACGAAGCGCACCGAAACCGGTATCCGCATCACCGCATCATGACCGCGCGCGCCCCAGCTATCAGGCGCTTGCGCCTCGCGATCGGCCGCCGCCGAGACGTGCGTCAATTCAGACCTCCAATCACCATGCGATCGCTCGCTGATACCGCGGGCACCGCTACCTGTCGTGCTCATGCGCTTCCGTCCTTCGCCGCCATCGTTCAGGCGGCCTTCTTTTCGACACTACTGGGATTGCCGCCACCAAGCGTTGCCTGCTCCAACTCATCGACAGTCGGCCGATCTGCGGCGGAAATCGCCTTGCGTCCGTGTTCAATAGCAATCTGCGGCATGGCGCCGTTCATCAGTGCCAGCAGCGTCTGCTTGATCACGATGTATTGGCGCATCCGCTTCTCGCGCACGATCTTGACCTGGGTCGCGATGGGCGTGACCACCGCATAGGAGAAGAAAATTCCAGCGAACGTGCCGACCAGAGCGGCGCCGATGTAGGCGCCAAGAATTTCCGGCGGCTGGTCGAGCGCGCTCATCGCCTTGATGACGCCAAGCACCGCCGCAACGATACCGAGTGCCGGGAGTCCCTCCGACATGGCGACGAGCGAATGATAGCTCTTAAGCTTGTCGTGCCGCATGGTCGCGATCTCTTCGTCCATCAACGATTCGATCTCATGCGAACGAGCATTGCCCATCAAAATAAGACGGAAATAATCGCAGATAAACATCAGCAACTTCGGATGCTCGAGCACCTTCGGATAAGCCATAAAAATGGCCGACTCTGTGGGATTGTCGATGTGCTTCTCAACCTCCGCCCGCGACTTCGACTTCATCTCGCGCATAAGGCTGAAAAGGCACAGCATGATAGTGATGTAATCCTCCTTCTTCGGCACTGCGTTGGTCATGGCCTCCTTGAGAGCGGTGCCACAATCCTTAATCGTCTTCATCGGGTTTGCGACGATGAACGTACCGATCGAGGCGCCCAAGATAATGACGTACTCCCACGGCTGCCAGATGACGGAAATCTTGCCACCCATGGCCGCGAAGCCGCCCAGCATGCACGCCAGCGTGACGATCAGGCCAATAACGATGGTCATAGCGCTCTCACCGGATAAGTCGTGATTGAAGATGCACGATGTGGTGAGTGCCTTGCGCGAGGCTGTAGCGGACTTTCGCGCCGTCGACCGCCATCGCTCGCAAGTCACCAATCGCTTGCCAATCGGACAGCGCCAGCTTCGAGCAAGTTCGTTGTGCGTTGCTGTTCTGTGAACCCTTCGCCAGGAACGCGCAACATGTTCAGCACGGCCGTCGGCTACAAACTCATTGCGTCGGATCTCACGGCAGCGCTCGAGCGCACGGCGAGCCAGCCCAATGTGGAACGCGACAGCGCCTACTATCTCGCCAACATCACCAGCATCAAGTCGGTCGACGACTTCATCGGCAACGACCGCATCTTCAAGTATGCGATGAAGGCATTTGGCCTCGAAGACATGGACTACGCCAAGGCCTTCATGCGCAAGATCCTGAATGAAGGCATCGACGATCCAAGAAGCTTCGCCAATTCGCTCACCGACACGCGGTATCGCGAGTTCGCCGAAACCTTCAATTTCAAGCGTCACACGACGGTAACGACCATATTCGATCGGGCCCAGCAGGGGACCGTCGACCGCTACGTTCGCCAAACGCTCGAGGTCGACGCAGGTAAAACCAACGAGGGCGTCCGGCTCGCGCTCTATTTCCAGCGCAAGGCGGAGGGCGTCGACACGCCGTTTCACCTCATGGCGGATCGCGCGCTTCTCAAAGTGACACAGGTAGCGCTCGGCATTCCTGAAGCGACCGGCACCATGGACATCGACCGCCAGGCCGATCTGATCACCAAGAAGCTCGACATCGAGGACCTCAAGGAGCCGGCCAAGCTCGACAAGTTCCTCGAGCGTTTCGCCGCACTCTGGGAGATCGAGAATCCGACGACGGCACCCAGCAACGGCATCGTCCAGCTTATCGACGGGTCATCGAATGTCATCGGCATGGATCTTCTTCAGCAGATCCAGAGTGTGCGGAACGGGCGCTAAGCCATGGAATCCAGCCTTTATGTTTCCCTCTCGGGGCAGCTTGCGTTGCAGCGGCGCCTCGATACCATCGCCAACAACGTCGCCAACAGCACGACACCTGGATTTCGCGCAGAGAACGTCACGTTCGAGAGCGTCATCTCGCAAACCCAGAAGACGCAGGTTGCCTACTCGAGCCCCGGCGATCACACGTTCTCACAGCGCAGCGGCCCGATCGTGCACACCAACAATCCGTTGGACGTTGCGGTTAAAGGGAATGCCTACCTCAGCGTCAATGGCGCCAGTGGTCCGGTCTACACGCGCGATGGACGTATGCGGATATCGGCGCAAGGCGATCTCGAAAACATGAGCGGCCAGCAGGTGCTCGACGCGGGCGGCGGGCCGATTCAGATCAACCCCAATCGCGGCCCCATCCAGATCAGCGGCGACGGCACGATCAGCCAGAAAGGCGAGCGGGTCGGCAAGATCGGGCTGTTCTCCATCCCCGCGACCGCCAAGTTCGTTCGCAGCGAGGGTGCCGCACTCGTGCCCGACGTGCCAGCGGAACCGGTCGTCGACTTCGTTGGCACGGGCGTTGTCCAGGGCTACATCGAAAATGCCAACGTCAATCCGGTTCTGGAAATGACGCGCCTTATCTCGGTGACGCGCGCATTCGAGGCCATGACCGCCGCAGCAGACCAGTCGGACCGCAAATTGAGCGATGCCATCAAGGCGCTCGGAACCGGACGCTAGTTTGACCCGACGCTGCTGTTATGGACTCCGCGCGATTGAACCGCGTGGTCGACTTGGCCTCGCGACCACGTTGGGAACCTGATGACCAGCCCGCACACCGCCATACCCGACAGCGCCTCTGCCGCCGCCGCCGACCCGGCGGATCGACTCGAACGGCTCGCTCAGGTGCTCGGCAATCATGCGGGCGGACTGCCCGTCGTGCGCTACGGCGGACACGTTACCGAAGTAGCGGCGACCCACGTTCTCGTGCGCGGCATTGAGCGCAAGGTCGAGTTGGGGTCGTCGGTGGAGGTCGAAGGAGGTGGCGAGCGCTGGCTTGGCGAGGTCATCGGCATCCAGCCAGATTCCGCCAATATAAAGCTGTTTTCGACGTCACCGCGCCTCGGACTCGGGGCGCCAGTGTGGATTCGCGACAGCCTCGAAATCAAGCCCGACGTCTCGTGGCTCGGCCGCGTCGTCAATGCCTTGGGACAGCCGATCGACGATCTGGGCCCGCTACCCAACGGACCAGTCGCCTACGCCATCGACCACGAGCCCATCCCGCCGATGGCGCTCGACCGCATTCGCAAGCCGATCATCACCGGCGTCAAGGCTGTCGATCTGTTCACGCCGATCTGCGCCGGACAGCGCATCGGCATTTTCGCCGGCTCCGGCGTTGGCAAATCCACCCTCGTGTCGATGCTGGCGCGCACGACCGGCTTCAACACAATCGTCATCGCGCTGGTTGCCGAGCGGGGCCGCGAAGTCCGCGAATTTCTCGACAATGTCGTCAAACCGCACGGTACGCGCGCGGTGACGGTCGTCGCATCCAGCGCCGAGGGCGCAATGATGCGCAAGAATGCCGCGAAGACCGCGATGTCCGTCGCCGAATATTTCCGCGATCGCGGCGACGATGTCCTCCTTGTCATCGATTCGATCACGCGTTTCGCCCACGCCCTGCGCGAGGTCTCGCTTGCTGCCGGTGAGCCGCCGGTTGCTCGCGGCTACGCTCCCTCCGTCTTCGCCGAGTTGCCGAGGCTGCTCGAACGCGCCGGCCCTGGCCGACCGGGATCCGGCTCAATCACCGGCGTCTTTTCGGTGCTCATGGACGGCGAAGACACCAACGAACCGATCGCTGACACGGTGCGCGGTATTCTCGACGGCCACATCGTGCTGGATCGCGCGATCGCCGATCAGGGCCGCTACCCGGCGATCAATCCGCTGACTTCGATTTCGCGTCTCGCGAACCTCGCCTGGACCAAGGAGGAAGCCGAACTCGTGCGCCGCCTGCGGACAATCGTTGCCCGTTATGAAGAGACGCGCGATCTCCGCGCCGTCGGCGCTTACAAGGCGGAAGCGGATTTCGAACTCGACCAGGCCGTCTTGCTCACGCCCGTCCTCTATCGATTTCTCACACAGCTCCCGGATAGTCCGCCATGTACCAGCGTTTTCGGCGAGCTTGCCGCGCTGCTATCCGACATGCGGAAGGGGCCGGCGACGAAGGAGGCCGAAGGCACCCAGGTCGCAAAGCGGGCCGGCTGAACGGTCGTCTTTGCACGATCGCCCCGGAACATGCCGGGCTCGGACGTGTTTCACCTCCATGACCAATTTATGGAGGAAACAAATGCCCCATATGCTGTCGCCCGTTATGGCAAGCGCCGTCGCTGGACTGGTGTTGTTGAGTTCCACGGTGCGCGCGCAAGAGTCTGTCGCCAATCTCGGCACATTGACCTGCACCATCGGCGCGGCACCGGACAATCCTGGTGCCGACGTCAAGCTATCCTGCAATTTCAAGCCAACGAGCGGCGCCCCGCGAGATTATGAAGGGATCGCCACACGGCAGGGCGTTGCTGATTTCCCGAGAGGAAAGCACGTTATCGTATGGAGTGTCATTGGCCCGGGCTCCGGCGAAGCGCCAGCCTTAAGCGGGATGTTTCGCGGGGAGACGGGTGGCACCAAGGCTTCAGCGCTCATCGGAGGGGAAAACGGTTCCGTCCGGCTCGAACCCGTTACCGGCACATCTCAGGTCGATGCGCCCGCGGCGCTCACCGTGCTCACGCTGAACCTGGCACCAACGCGCGCCTAAATCGGCGAGTTCGATCGTAAAATACAATCTATGCGTGCGCTTCGGAGGGCGCGAACGCCTCTTGATTGCTTTTTCTTGTCCGATTCAATCGGCCTAGCGTTAACGCAAACGCAAGTCTCGCGGCCTAAAGTTTGTATGCGGAATCAGGTTGGTGACGGCGTTATTTGCCTCACGCGTAGCCGCATAGACGCGAGATTAGCGTGGGATGCGGGCCATGAACCGTTCATCGGCAATAAGAACACCCGTCGAAACCGACGGGAGCGGAAACCGTTCGGCGACCGTCGACGCAGGCGCGGCGATCCCTGTTTCAGTAGCTCCCAATTCGCCGCTCGCTGACCTCGACGCGCTCGGCCGGATTGCCGCGCTTGGCAAGGCCTTCGACCCGGCACCCGTCAGGGAATCGCCCGCTCCTGAGAAGCCCGCCAACGCACCGGCGAAAGCGCCGGTCAAACATCCCCGCGACTGGCAACGGGACGTGGCCAAAGCGTTGCGCCCCCACTACAGCCGCATCCTCAAGACGCTGGTGGGCGTCGTCGTGATCGCCGTCGCCGGGTGGATGCCCGTGCGCGCGCTCCTCCAGACGACCAGCACCGAGGCGATCATCAACGCCCGCCTCATCACACTGCGTGCGCCCATCGAAGGCCAAATCGACCGCCTGGCTTCGGTAGCTGTCGGCACCGAGTTGCAATCGGGCGCACCATTGCTCGGCATCATCAACTCTCGTGCCGAGCGGGGCCGCCTCGACAGCCTCGCTCAACTGGTCAGCCAGCTCGAAGGTGAAATCGCGGCACTGACGAGCCGCCATGTCTCCTTGCAGAAGCTCCATCAGGAATATTCGGCAAGCGGCGAAGCGTTCCGTGCGGGCCGCATGGCGCAACTTCAGTCGCGCATCGCGGAGACACAGAGCGAAATTTCGGCAGCGTCGGCGAAGCACGAGGAATCCCAACAGAACCTCGACCGGGCACAGGCCCTCTCGGACGCCGGAACGGGCACCCTTGTCGCGCTCGAACGGGCGCAGCGTGACGCGACGGTCGCAAAGCGAACGCTCGAGGCTCTCGGCCACCGCCGCAACACCCTCGACGTCGAGCTGGTGTCGCTGGAACAGGGCATCTTTGTTGGCGATAGCTATAACGATCGCCCGCAATCCCTGCAGCGCGCCGATGACATCACCCTGCGATTGAACGAAGTCTCATCCGACATCGGCCAGCGCCAGGCTCGCCTCACCAGCGTACGCACCGAACTCGCCGAGGAAAGAGGGCGCTTTGCCCGCCGCTCCATGGCCGCGCTCGTCGCCCCCACCAACGGCAGCGTCTGGGAAGTCATGACGTCGCCGGGAGAATCGGTCGTGCTGGGCCAGGATCTGGTGCGGCTGCTCGACTGCTCAGGCCTCGTCGTCACCGCGACGGTCGGAGAAGCGGCCTACAACAATCTGCACGTTGGCCAGACGGCGAAGTTCCGATTCCGCGGCGAAAGCACGGACCATGTGGGACGCGTGATCAGTCTGACCGGCGTCGCGACGGCGCCGGCCAATCTCGCGATCCAGCCCGCGGCGCTCGCCAAGGAACCCTATCGCGTCACGGTGGCCGTGCCTGAGCTCGTAAGAAGCGGTCGTTGCAGCGTCGGCCGGACTGGCCGCGTGACCTTCGGCGGATAACGGGACACCAGGCACATGTCGCTGCTGCTCGAGAGCCTAGTGCCGGGCTTCCTGGTTCTCGGCCTCGGTTGGGTCGTCCTGCCGTGGCTCAGCGCCGATAGCCAGCGCGCCCGCACCGCGATGGTCGCGGTTATGATCGTCCTGATGTGGCGCTATCTGCTTTGGCGCTGGATTGCGACGTTGCCGCCAATCGGCCTCAGCCTGGATTTTGCGGTCGGCGTGATCTTCGTCGTCATCGAAACCATGGTGATGGCCGGCTCGACCATCAGCCTCGTCTTCCTCACCCGCACCACCGACCGGTCGACCGAGGTGGACCAACATCAGGCGTGGCTCAAGGCGCGCACACCCCAACCGTTGGTCGACGTCTTCATCTGCACCTATAACGAGGAAGAGGCGATCCTCGAGCGTACGATCGTCGGCGCCTGCTCGCTTGACTACCCACGCCACCGAGTTTGGGTGCTCGATGACGGGCGCCGGCCCTGGCTTGCCGATCTCGCAGCCCGCCTCGGCGCAAGATACCTGACGCGCCCCGACAACTCCCACGCCAAGGCCGGCAATATCAACCATGGCCTGCAGCACGTTGCAGCCCTGCCCGAGCCGCCTGACTACATCAGCATCCTCGACGCCGACTTTGTCCCGGCGCCAAGCTTCCTCAAGCGCGCGCTCAGCCTATTCCACGCCGACGACGTCGGCATCGTCCAGACACCCCAACACTTCATCAATCCCGATCCGCTGCAGAGCAATCTCTCGATCGCGCGCGTGTGGCCGGACGAACAGCGCTACTTCTTCGACGTCGTGATGGCGGCGAAGGACGCCTGGGGCGCCTCATTCTGCTGCGGTACGTCTTCGGTCATTCGGTTCGACATCCTCCAGCAGATCGGCGGGTTCCCGACCGAGTCCGTGACCGAGGACTATCTCGTCACGTTGAAGATGAAAGCGCAGGGTTTCCGCACCGTCTACCTCAACGAACGCCTCTCGCTTGGCCTCGCCCCCGAGGGCTTGAAGGAATATGTCACGCAGCGCAGCCGCTGGGCGCTCGGCTTCGTGCAGATCTGCCGCGGTGATCTCGGCCCCTTTCGCCGCAACAACGGTCTCACGCTCCTCGATCGCGTGAGCCTGGTCGAGACATTCCTCTACTGGTCCGCGAGTTACTCGTTCCGCCTGCTCGGAATCATCGTGCCGATTCTGTACTGGCTGTTCAACATTCTCGCCGTGCAAGCCGACGTCGTCGACACACTCGCCTATTACCTGCCCTACTTCATCTCGCAGATCGTGATCATGGGCTGGATGGCGAAGGGTCGCGTCATGCCGGTGATGTCGGATGTGACGCAACTCCTCGCGGCGTCGCAGATCGTGCGCGCCGTCGTCCACGGCATTATCAAGCCCAGAGGACACAAGTTCCAGGTGACCGCGAAGGGCGGCGACCGCAGCAAGCGGTTCGTTCAGTGGCCACTGCTCCGAGTTTTTCTCGGCTTCCTGGCGCTGACGCTGGCGGGCGTCATCTGGGCTTTCCTGTTCGAGGACGGCAGCAAGCTCAGGGACTCGAGCGCGCTGTGCCTGTTCTGGAGCTGGTACAATATCGTCATTCTCACCATTGCCTGTGTCGTGTGCGTCGAGCAGCCCCGCTTGCGGGCGTCCGAGCGACTGTCGGCCGGAGAGATCGCCATGCTTGATGTCGACGGCCGTGCCTACGTGACACGCGTCATCGATGTCTCGCTGGGCGGCGCCCGCCTCGCCGGGGCACCACCGGCAAAGCCCGGAACGGCGATCACCGTCACCCTCGACGGTGCAGCGCTGCCCGGCACAGTCCTCCGCGTCGGCGAAGATGATTTCGTCGTCCG
>LNEA01000402.1 GCA_001464855.1 Rhizobiales bacterium Ga0077530 | reverse complement strand
CTGCACCGTCACGCGCTGGTGATCGGTCACCCTCCGCCTGTCGCTATCGCGCAATCGTAAATGGCACTACGATCCAGGCACGGGTCGGGGTTCCATGACCCGCTACCAAAAAACGACACAACAAAATCGGGAAACGCCATCGTTCTTAAACGGGAGGACTCCAATTTGACACGCCCATCCATACTGAGCCTGATCACGGGGCTCATCGTCTTTACCTTTACCGCTGTCCATCTGCCGTTCACCGCAGCGAGCCAAACCGGTGACGGCTGGAAGCAATTGTTCGACGGTAAAAACCTCGGCGACTGGGATCAGGTCGGCGAAGCCAACTGGCGCGTCGAAGACGGCGCAATCGTTGCCGACAAACTGACGAGCAAGGGGGCAGCCCATCTGGTCAGCAAGGAGAAGTACAGGGACTTCATGATCTACGTGGAATTCTGGTCGAGCGATGATGCCAACAGCGGCGTCTTCCTGCGCTGCCAGAACCCGAAGGAGATCACCGACAGGTCCTGCTACGAAGCCAACATCTTCGACCAGCGCAAAGACCCGACCTACGGCACCGGCGGGATCGTCAATTTTTCCGAAGTGAACCCGATGCCGAAGGCTGGTGGCAAGTGGAACACCTTCGAGATCACGGCCAAGGGCCGTCAGATCACCGTGGTGTTCAACGGACAGAAGACGGCCGACCTGAACAACGGCTTGTTCGCCGAAGGCGCGATCACGCTGCAGTACGGCTCGGGCGTGATGAAATTCCGCAAGGTCGCGATCAAGCCGCTCTGAACTCGCCGCGCTGATTACTGGTATCCGATACGCCGTCACCGCCCAGCGGTGGCGGCGTTTTGTTTTAATCGCGCTTCAGCCGTTAACCGCGCCCGCGCCGCCACGGCATGCTCCCTGCACTGTCCCCCGCAAGATCAACGAAGCCTGAACGCCGCATCTGCGGTTCGTTCAAAAATGGGACAGGTCGGAAATGAATTTGTCGCGTCGCGAAGCCATCAGGATGGGTCTGTGCTTTGCCGGCACACTATCCGCGCAGGGATTCTTGAGCCCTGCTCACTCAGCCCCGCAGCGGGATCTCGGCAATGCCTCGCCTCTCAGTCGTGACGCAGAATTGGCGTGGCGATACTTCACCGTTAATTCCCCGGGTGTCGACCGTTGGCTCGTCCCCGCGGCCACATGGCCCGAGGGCGACAGCTACGGCCGCTACGACATCCTGACCATGTGGGACACGGGATCATTGATTCTCGCCTACGTCTCGGCGCGTTCCATCGGTCTCATCGACGAGAAGGAATTCGACCAGCGGATCAAGGCGGTCATGTCGTTCCTTCGCCGCTCCGAGTTCCGCTGGGGCAAGCTGACGCTGCCGAATTTCCGCACCGCCAACGTGGGCGGACGCACGGTGGAACCGGGGTATGACGCCACCGATACCGGTCGCGTCCTCGTCGCGTTGCACGTTCTCGACCAGGCAACCAACGGGGCTTACGGCGTCAAGGAGCAGGTTGCGCGCTGGAACATCGCCGGCACCGTCGTCAACGGCCGTCTTCACGACATCAAGTCGGGCTCGCGGTTCGAGAGCAAGTGCTTCAACTACGTCCACTACATTGCTCGGGCCTACAAGCTATGGGGCATCGAAGCATCAACGGGCTTCGATCGGCCGCTTACCGAGAACGACGACGACGCGCGCACCGCATTCCTCGCGCACGTCGCAAAGATCGGCCCGATCGCGACCGAGCCGAGCGCGACGGAAGCAATTGAGCTTGGGCACTCGACCCACTCGCGCATTCTGTCGTCAATTCTCTATGACGCACAAAAAGAGCGGTACGCCGAGACGGGACACCTGACGTGCGTTTCCGAAACGCCGACCGACGCCAAGCCGTATTTCACATATCAGGGCTACAATCTGGACGCCGAAGTCGGTCCGCGCTGGCCTGTCGATTCAGCCGTGACGGACGCGCGCTGGAAGTCGAACGAGTTTGCTCAGACGTTCCGGATGCTCAGCAGCAAGGCGGCCTATCTCTGGCTGGCCGAACGCGGCGACGACTATGCCGAAAAGCTGCATCAGTTCGTTATCGAGAAATCCGTCAGTCCGCGTCGCGGCTTTTATTCCGGCGTCTATGAGGCCTCCGGCCGCGCGGCACGACTGATCGACGTCAACACCAATGCGGGCGTTCTCGAGTCGATTGCCTACATTGCGGCAGGCCGCAAACCACTCTCGGAGATCCGCCTCTAGGTCTTCGGCAAAGTCTCACTGCCGGTTCGCACGCACCACTCACACTGCCACTCACACTCGCTCAATCATCCCGCCGATTTCGATCGGCGGGATGGGAATCCCGTGTCGATTTACGCCCATTTTTCAGTGCTTTTCCAACACCGCATCTCCCTTAACCTCCGATTAATCCTAACAACATCTTGCCTCCCGTCCCATGCCTAACCGGCCCCTAATTTGCGTTCCGTTCTGATGGGTCGCCAAGCCGGCACATCAGCCTGTCTCCAACCGACCCAGCACTGCAATCGCGCCAACACGCCCGTCGGGCGCACGGCGCTCACGGTCAGTTCGGAAGCAGATGTCCCTCAAGAACAATCAGGTCTTCTTCGACGCCTCCGGTCGGCGCTCGCCGGTCGTCTACGGACTCGTCAGCACCATTCTCGTTGCGCTCGGCGCACTGATCACCGTGTTCCTGATCAGCGTATCGACATCACCTGCGCTGCCGTCCGTGCGCCTCAATCTCGAACGGCAGTACCTTTCGGTGCTGGCCGTCGCGCATCGCAAACCGGCGCTGCCTGGCGCGACCATCGATCTTGCACACTCGCGCTCCCGCGTCGACAACGCGACGTCTGGCACGCCGCGATACGCGTTCTATGTCAACTGGGACAAGAACAGCTTCCTGTCGTTGCGCGCATCCGCCAAGCATCTCGATGGCCTGATGCCCGAGTGGCTGCATCTTTCCGGTGAGACCGGCGAGGTCGATCTCGACGATGAACGCGATCAGCAGACTGTCAACGCGTGGATTTCGATCAACGCGCCACATCTCCAGGTCCTTCCCGTCCTCAACAATTTCGATCCGCAGAGCGACACCTGGAAGGGCGAAGCGGTTGGTCGCTTGCTGCGATCACCGGCCGCGCGTGCGCAGCTCATTCGCAATTTGAAAAACTACCTCGCGAAGGGCGGTTACGCCGGCGTCGTGATTGATTTCAAGGAAGTTCCCACCGCCGATCAACCGCTGATGGTCGATTTCCTGCGCGAGTTGAAGACGGTCCTGGTCGCCGATAAGCGCCAGGTGCTGTCGGTGCTTCCGGCCTATGAGAACCCAGCGCACTTCGAGGCGCTGGTCGACTCCGTCGATCGCCTGATTCTGCTTGCCTACGACCAGCACGCCGCTCACGAGCAGGCCGGCCCGATCGCATCGCAAGTCTGGTTCGAGTCGGTGCTGGACGCGCGCTTCGCCAAGGTCAACGGCCACAAGCTGATTGTTGCAATCGGCTCCTACGCCATCGATTGGAACAGCGCCGAACACGGCAAGATCATCTCCATCCGCGAGACTTGGGACTTGTTGCACCGCTCGAACTCCCGCCTCATGTTCGACGGCACCGCGCTCAATCCCACGTTTGCCTACGGCGACAAGCAGCAGAACGCCGCGCATACCGTCTGGATGCTCGACGGCGTCACAATGTACAATCAGATGGCGGCAGCGCTGGCCATGAACCCAGGTGGCCTCGCCGTCTGGCGCCTCGGCACGGAGGACCCGACGATCTGGGCGAGCTTCGCCAAAGGACAGGCGCCGAACGACGCCGCGCTCGACGGTCTCAAAGAACTCGATCCCGGCACGATGGTGACCTACACCGGCAAGGGTGAGGTCTTGCGGTTCAACAATCTCGCCCGCACCGGCCGGCGCGACATTACGCACCTGTCCAAGCACAATCTCATCACCGATCAAACGATCGCGTCGGTGCCGCAGCCGATGATGATCTCGCGACATGGCTTCAGCCGCGAAAAGATCGTCGCGCTCACGTTCGACGATGGACCGTCGCGCCGCTACACGCCACCGATCCTCGACATCCTCAAGCAGAAGGGGGCTAAAGGCAGCTTCTTCGTTCTCGGCAGCGCCGCAGCGCTCGAGCCGGAAATCCTCAAGCGCGTGTACGCAGAAGGCCACGACATCGGCAATCACACATTCACTCACCCCGACCTGAGCGAGATCCCGAGCGCGCAGCTTGATCTTGAACTCAACGCGACCCAGCGCGTGCTCGAATCGAAGCTCGGCATTCGCTCGGTGCTGTTCCGTCCGCCGTTCGTGAAGGACATCGAACCTCAGACACAACAGCAGGCCCGCACGCTGCAGGCGTCGGCCGCCCTCGGCTACATCACCATCGGCCAGCGCATCGATCCGCTCGATTGGGGGCGGCCCGGCGTCGACGAAATCGTGCAGCGCACCGTCTCCTACGCGACCCGACAGGGAGGCAACGTCGTGCTTCTCCATGACGGCGGTGGTGATCGGACGCAGACGATCGCTGCGCTGCCGCGGATCATCGATGAGCTTCGGGCCAAAGGCTTCCGCTTCGTCACGCTTCACGAGTTGCTCGGCCTTCAGCGGAACGATCTGATGCCGACTATAGCCGGCAGCGGCGAGGTCATTCCCTACGTCAACGACATCGGTTTCTCACTGGTGCGCTCATTCAATAGCTTCCTGAAAATCCTGTTCGTCACCGGGATCGTGCTTGGAATCGGGCGGCTGCTGGTGATCGGCTTCGTTGCTTTCCGGCAGTCCCGGCGTGAGCGGACGCGGCCATCGGCATCGTCGGCCTTGCCGCGCTTCGCCGTCATCCTGCCGGCGCATAACGAGGAACGGGTGATCGTAGATTCGATCGAATCGCTCCTTCAATCCGAGACCGAAGGTTTCGAGATCATCGTCATCGACGATGGATCGACGGATGATACCTGTGGCGTTGTGCGTCGCGCATTTGCGCATGAACCGCGGGTGCGGCTACTGACCAAGCGCAATGGCGGCAAGTCCAGCGCGCTAAACTACGCCATCCGTCTCACGACTGCCGAGGTCGTCGTTTGCATCGACGCCGACACGCGTCTCGCGCCGGACGCACTTTCAAAATTGCTCCCGCACTTCGCCGACAAGACTGTCGGCGCCGTCGCCGGCGTCGTCACCGTCGGCAACCACACGACCATGCTGTCGCGCTTCCAGGCACTCGAGTATCTCACCGCGCAGGCCATGGATCGCCGCGCTTTCGAAATCGTCAATGGTATCGCCGTCGTCCCCGGTGCCATCGGCGCGTGGAGACGCTCGGCGATCATGGATGCCGGCCTCTATGCCTCGGACACGTCTGCCGAGGACGCCGACCTCACGTTCAAGCTCGAGCGTGCCGGCTGGATCGTTCGCAATGAGCCGACTGCGCTCGCCGTCACCGAGGCGCCGGAGACCGTGCGCGAGTTCAACAAGCAACGCTTCCGCTGGATGTTCGGCATGATCCAGGTCGCGTTCAAGCATCGTGGTCTCTACCTTCAACGCGGCGCGTGGGGGCTCAAGCTTTTCACGGTCCCCAACATCGTTGTCTTCCAGTTCCTGTTCACGCTGTTCTCGCCGGTCATGGACGCGCTGCTGGTCGCGACGCTGATCTCCGACGGGTGGAGCTACGCGCATCATGGCGGCGATATGCTGTCGGCGCGCACAGTGGAGATCCTGGCGTACTGGGGCGTCTTCCAGATCTTGGAGCTGGCATTCGCGGCAGTGGGCCTGTGGTTGCACGGCGATAAGAGCACCTGGCGCCTGCTGCACCTAACGCTGCTGCAGCGCTTCTTCTACCGCCAGCTCATCTTCTGGATCGCTCTCAAAGCACTGTTCGCCGTGCTCTGCGGACAGTTCACGAGCTGGGGGCGCGCCAAGCGGCTGGGGCTGCCCACTGTCGTCGCGGCGCGCCCTCTGCCGGCACCACTACAGCGGCCATTCCTCGAAGCCGCAGAATGAAAATGCATGAGGCGCCACAAGGGCGCCTCATGAGATTCGATATCTGAAACGTGCAGCGGCTCAGAAGGAGAAGCCGAGGTTGAATCCGATGTAGGCGCCTTCGCCACCCACCGTCGAACCAAAGCCACCATTGTCATCGCTGAGGAACTGGTAGCCGGCGTTGATGGTCAGCTCGCCAGGGTTCTTGGTGCCGAGGAAGTCGAGTTTGAACATCGCGAAGCCGCCGATGCGCTGCGCGTCGTAACCGTCGTTGCCCATCGCGCCAGCTTCAGGACCGACGATGACACGACCGAGGTTCATGCCGGCGCGCACGCGCGACCAGTACGTGTCGAAGGCCGTCGAATAGTAGCCTTCGAGGGTAAAGTAGTGCTGCGGACCCATCATCCGCACGTCGCCGCCGACACGGAAGCCAAGCTCGCTGCCGCGAACCGAGTTAAACGGGTCGAACGGCGTCAGATCGAAATGGTGATAGTCGGCGCCGACATAGATCCCGACAGCCGCACCGGGGCGGACAAACAGGTAGCCGAGCATCGCTGCAAGCTGCGTGACATCACCGTCGACGCGCCCGCCAGGGACACCCGCGCTGTCATATTCGAACGAGCCGTAGCCCGCGAAACCCTGGAACACGAAACCGCTGCGCGACAGGTCGCGCTGCAGCGAGACGACGGCACCAGAATAGGAGTAGAAGGAGTCTTTGGCGAAGTCGGAACCCGAGTAGGTGGCGATCCAGGTCGCGTCATAGGCGGGGGCGCCATCCTTGAGACTGCCGCCGCCGCCGGCAAGTGTCGGGGTTGCCGATACGAGCGCAATGCCAGTCAGCGCAGCTATTGTCTTCCAGATCGACAGCTTCATTCTCTTCGCTTTCATTAACGCAGGACGCAACAGCATTGTGGCCAAGGGCAACCACCGACCTGCATCCAGCGAGCTTCGCTGGATGTGATCCAGGACTGATTCGCCTTCACTCACAAGCTTTGGCACGCCGACTGCGCCCGAAGCGATGCAAGCTAGTTTGAAACGTTGCAGAAAAAGAACACATTGGGGATAGCGGTCTGGAACCGCTTAGATTTCTTTACAAATCCTTTCCACGGAATCGCTCTCAACCAAAATTCTTCATCTCCACCTGCGCCCGAAACGAAAGGCGGAATGGAGCCTCAGACGTTAACTTGCATTTGGACTTTCCTAGCGCAAATTTGCCCGGAAACAAGTGTACATCGCACCGTGCTCGACGTGATCTGTGGACGAGTTTTTACGCCACACTCGACCTCAGATAGAAGCCGCGCGCAACCGCACGAGATCGAGCAGCGAGTCGATCGTCGGCGTCTCCAAGTTGACGAGTTCGCGCATTGCGACGATCGAATCCCTGAGCACGTCGATCTCCAGCGGCCGGCCGCGTTCCAGATCCTGCAGCATCGACATCTTGTGATGCGTCAGCCGGGCCGTGACATTGATCCGCTTTTCCATCGCGACCGGGATTGTCGCGCCGACGGCCGCTGCAACGGCTTCTGCCTCCCCCATCATGCGACGGACCAGCGCGACCAGTTCGGGACGCGCACAGATCGCGCCAAGCGTCGCCATGGTGAGCACCGCGACCGGATTCCAGCACAGGCTGTTGATCATCTTGATCCAGATCTCGCCGCGGATATCGCTGCGCATCGGCGCGTGCAGCCCACTCTGCTTCATAACTTCGGCGAGGCGCATCAGCCGTTCCGAGCGCGACCCGTTGGGTTCGCCAATCGGCAGGCTCACTCCGCCACCGTCCTGACGCACGACACCGGGTGCGGGTGATTCCGTCCCGACCCAATAGACGCAGCCGATGACGCGCGCCGGATCGAGCGCGCTCCACTGTGCGCCGCCGGGATCGAGCCGGTCGAGGCGCCGCTCCGCGAAGGGCCCCGCGAGCCCATGGAAATACCAATAGGGAATGCCGGTTGTCGGCGGCAGCACCGAGGTATGGTCGCCGAGCAGCGCCCGTATTGACTCGAGCGCCGGCGCGACCTGGTGGGACTTCAGCGTGATGAAGACGTAATCCTGCGGACCGAGTTCGGCGGCATCATCCGTCGCGCGTACCCGTACGGTTTGATCCCGCTCCGGCGTCACGACCCGCAGCCCCTTCTCCCGAATTGCCGCGAGATGCGCGCCGCGCGCGACCACACTCACCTCCACGTCGGGAACAGCCGCGAGATGGCCCGCGATGTAACCACCGATAGCGCCGGCGCCGTAGATGCAGATTTTCATACCGTCATCTCCCGTACGGCCTCACGCGACGCGGTAGCGCGCGATGCCCTCGCGATCGATCTCGACGCCGAGACCGGGTCCCATCGGAATGGCGACGCGACCGCTCTCGTGCTCGATCGGCGTCTTGAGCACCGCTTGCCGGAACGGATGCTCCGAGCGATCAAATTCGAGGATCGGCGCGCGTGGCGTGTGGCGCGGTGGCACGTCCGGCAGCGACGCCAGGAGTTGCAGCGACGCCGCGAGCCCGATGCCGCTTCCCCACACGTGCGGCGCGTAGCGGATACCGAACGCCGCCGCCATATCCGCGATCTTCTTGCACTCCGAGAGGCCTCCAGCGGCGCACGTATCGGGCTGCACGATGTCCATGGCGCGCCGCATGAACACCTCGCGGAATCCCCAGCGCGTGAATTCGCACTCGCCGCCCGCGACCGGGATCGGCTGACCGCGCCGCACCTCGACATAACTGTCGAGATCGTCGGGCACCACCGGTTCCTCGAACCATCCGATATCCAGATCGGCGACCGCACGGCCGAGCGCGATCGCCTCTAGCGCGTCGAAACCGTGGTTGGCATCGAGCATCAGGCCGATGTTCGGCCCGATCGCCTTGCGCACGGCCCGGATCAGCGCGACATCCTCCGCGACGCCGAAACCGATCTTGAGTTTGACCGCGCCAAACCCCTCGCCCACGTAACCCTTCACTTCCTCGACGATGTAGTCGAGCGGATCGCCGCTGCCACGCCGGTAAGTGCCGGTCGCGTAAGCGTCGACCGAGGTGCGGACGGCGCCGCCAAGCAGCGTCGACGCCGGAACGCCGAAATGCCGCCCCTTGAGATCCATGAGCGCAATGTCAATGCCGCTGATCGCCGACAGCACGACACCTTTCTGGCCATAGTCGCGGAAGTGGTTGTAGAGATCCATCCAGATGACGTCGGTCGCGGTGGGATCGCGCCCGATCAGCATGCGCGCGGGCCCGTAGCATTCGCCCCATCCCGTGATCCCACTATCCGACGTCACCTCGACGAGGCAGCTCGCCCGCACGGACGTCGACGAGAAGGACCACCCGAACGGCTCTGACAGCGGCGCTTCAAGCACATGGGTGCGGACATCTTTGATTTTCACGGGCGTGCCTCCGAAAACGATGCGCTTTGCGCGCTTATTCCCGGATTAGACGGCAACGCGCCCGCCACTGCAACGGACGCAGATCGGACCGTGTGGCCGCGCCTGACAGACCGGTCGATCGTGGGTGGTCCAGCGTGGTAGTCTCGCGGCCATGCGTGCGCGTCCCCCCACTGCCCGAAGCGCGAAAGCCGCCCGCCGCCCAGCGGCCTCCGTGGTGACGGCTGCCTTGCCGGAGCCGTTCGCCGGCTGGTTCGCGGCGAAAGGTTGGCAACCGCGTGCGCACCAGCTTGCCTTGCTCGCTCAGGCCACGGCACGGCACTCCACGCTGCTGATTGCGCCGACCGGCGCCGGCAAGACGCTGGCCGGTTTCCTCCCGAGCCTGGTTGCGGCGCACACTGCACGAGAGCGACCGACACGCGGTGCCGGATTGCGCACGCTGTATATCTCGCCGCTGAAGGCACTCGCCGTCGACGTCGCGCGCAATCTCCTCATGCCGATCGCCGAGATGAGCCTCGAGATCCGCGTCGAGACCCGCACTGGCGACACCCCACAAAGCAAACGCCAGCGCCAGCGCTTGACGCCACCCGAAATCCTGCTGACGACCCCGGAGCAGGTGGCGCTGTTGCTCGCGAGCCCCGATGCAGGATTCCTTTTCGGCGATCTCGACACCGTCATTCTCGACGAACTGCACGCGCTCGCGCCCTCCAAGCGCGGCGATCTCCTGGGGCTGGACGTCGCACGGCTGCGCACGCTAGCGCCCGCACTGATGACGGTTGGGCTCTCGGCAACCGTCGCCCATCCGAGCGAACTGCGCGCCTGGTTGACCCCGCAGACGACGCCGGAAACGACGATTCAGCTTGCCGACATCGTCACGGTCAGCGGCGGCGTTGCACCTCACATCGAGATCCTGGAAACCGAAAGCGGAATGCCGATTGCCAGCCACACCGCGCGCTATGCGGTGCCGGAGGTTCTCGCCGCAATCGCGCGCCATCGCCTGACGCTCGTATTCGTTAACACGCGGATGCAAGCCGAGTTCATGTTCCAGGAGCTTTGGAAAGCCAACGGCGACAGCCTTCCCATCGCACTCCACCACGGATCACTCGATGTCGGCCAGCGCCGCAAAGTCGAAGCGGCGATGGCGCGCGGCGAACTGCGCGCGGTCGTCGCGACCTCCACGCTCGACCTTGGGATCGATTGGGGCGACGTCGATCTCGTCATCCATCTCGGCGCGCCGAAGGGTGCGTCCCGACTGATCCAGCGCATCGGCCGCGCCAATCACCGCCTCGATGAGCCGTCGAACGCCATTCTCGTCCCCGCCAATCGCTTCGAGGTTCTCGAATGTCGCGCCGCGCTTGAAGCGGCGCTTGCCGGCGAGCAGGATGCCGTCATCCATCGCCGCGGCGCCGTCGACGTACTCGCGCAGCATGTCCTCGGCATGGCGTGTGCGGGCCCATTCGCGGCTGATGAGCTGTTCGCGGAGGTGCGCGCGGCCTTGCCCTATGCGGGCCTCTCGCGCGCGGAGGTTACGCGCTGCGCCATTACGAGCGTTTCGCGCGCCTGAAGCCCGACGGCGAAGGCCGGATGCGGCTGGCGCACCCGCGCTTTGCCCAACAGTATCGCCTCAACATCGGCACCATCGTCGAGTCACCACTCTTGAAAGTGCGGCTCGTCGGCGCCGGACGCGGGCCGCGGTCACGTACCATCGGCGGACGCGTACTGGGCGAGATCGACGAGGGTTTCGCGTCGGAGCTGGCGCCTGGGGACACTTTCATCTTCGCCGGCCAGATCGTGCGCATGGAAGGCCTCGCCGAGACCGAGCTCTACGTCTCGCGCTCCAACGCCAAGGACGCGAAGGTGCCGAGCTATCCCGGCGGCAGGTTTCCGCTGTCAACGCATCTCGCGGCGCGCGTGCGCAGGATGCTCGCGAATCCAGCGAGTTGGCATCTGCTGCCGCCTGCGGTCTCGAACTGGCTCATGGCGCAACAGCGGGTCTCGCTCCTCCCCGCCGCCGACGAAGTGCTCGTCGAGACATTCCCGCGCAGTGGCCGTCACTACCTCACCATTTATCCCTTCGAGGGTCGGATCGCGCACCAGACGCTCGGCATGCTGCTCACACGCCGGCTGCATCGTGCCGGCGCGCTCCCGCTCGGCTTCGTCGCCACCGACTACGCGCTGTCCGTTTGGGCCGCGCGCGACATCGCCCGGATGCTTGAGACCGGCGAACTCAGCCTTGCCGACCTTTTCGCCGAGGACATGCTCGGCGACGACCTCGACGCGTGGCTCGCCGAGACCAGCCTCATGAAGCGAACATTCCGCGCCTGCGCGGTCATCGCTGGCCTTGTCGAGCGCCGCCACCCCGGAAAGCGCAAGAACGGCCGCCAGCTCACGGTGTCGTCCGACCTTATTTACGACGTGCTGCGCCGCCATGATTCGCACCACATTCTTCTCGAGGCGGCCTACCAGGATGCGTCAACCGGCCTTCTGGATATCGGCCGTCTCGCCGCGTTCCTTGCCCGAATCAAAGGAAGAATCAGGCATAGTCCCTTGAAACGCGTGTCGCCGCTGGCGGTGCCTCTGATCGTCGAACTCGGGCGTGAATCCGTCCATGGCGCTTCGGCCGAGGCCCTGCTTCGCGAGGCCGCCGAGATGTTGATTGCCGAAGCATTGGACGCTGAACCCGTGGAACCCGAAAGCCTGGAGGCTGGATGAGCGCCCTCGCATTGAGTCCCGAGCGAGCACGAATGAGCGATGCGGCATCGCAGGCGCTGTCGATCTGCGGCAAGCAGTTGATCGCCGACATGTCTGGCGCCCTCTACTGGCCTGGCGAGCGAATGCTCATCGTCGCCGACCTCCACCTCGAGAAGGCGTCGGCGCACGCGGCGCGCGGCGCATTGCTGCCGCCCTACGATACGCGCGAGACGCTCGAACGCCTCGCCGTGGCCATCGATCGCTATCAGCCGGCCATCGTTGTGGCGCTTGGCGACAGCCTCCATGATCGCGGCGCCGCCGAGCGCATTTCGTCGCGCGACCTGGCCGCGCTGGAAATTCTTCAGGAGGATCGGCGCTGGATCTGGGTGACCGGCAACCACGATCCCGAAATCGCCGGCAAACTCGGCGGCGAGGTGGTCGACGCACTCGCCGTTGGCGGCTTGCGGTTCGTCCACATCCCGACGCCCGGCCGCGCGACACATGAGATCGCCGGCCACCTTCACCCCGCTGCGCGGCTTTCGCTCTATGGTCACGCGTTGCGCCGGCCCTGCTTCATTGGCAATCGGTTGCGACTTTTGCTGCCCGCTTTCGGCACGTTCACCGGCGGCCTCAATGTACTCGACCAAGCCTTCCATCCCCTTTTTGGCAACGACGGCTTCGGTGTTTGGATGCTCGGCCAGGAAGGCGTCTATCCTGTCGCAACGCGCCACCTGTCCGCCGAATGAGCCTGACCCTCTCCCCATAAAGACGGGGAGAAGGAGACAGCAAGGAACCACGTTTTGGCCTCGAAACTCACGGCCGCCTCATCGCAAGACTCGCCCGTTGCCGAAGCCGGCGTCGGGATTACCGGAGCTTGGCCTTCGAGTATCGGCCCGACGGCCGACTACGAGGCGGCGCTCGACTATTTGCGCGACGCCGGCGGCCATCTGTTCGTTACCGGACGCGCTGGCACCGGCAAATCGACGCTGCTGCGCGCGCTGTGCGAGATGGTCGAAGCCGAACACGTCGTCGTCGCGCCGACCGGACTTGCCGCCGTCAACGTCGGCGGCCAGACGATCCACTCCTTCTTCGGTTTGCCGCCGCGCCTCATCCGCCAGGAGGATATCCGCCGCAGCCGTAACGGCGCCGTCATGCGCAAGCTCAAGCTGCTGATCATCGACGAGGTTTCGATGGTACGCGCCGACCTCATGTGGGGGATCGATCAATCGCTGCGGATCAACCGCGGCCGCCCGCGCGAGCCGTTCGGCGGTGTCCGTCTCGTGCTGTTCGGCGACCTCCATCAGCTCCCACCGATCGTCCAGGAGGCCGAGGTCGCGGCGCACCTCGAGACAACTCATGGCGGGCCATTCTTTTTCAGCATCGGCGCGCTGCGGGAAGGGCTCGGCACGCATCTGCTCGAACTGTCACAGGTATTCCGGCAGAGCGACGAGGCGCTGATCGACGTCCTCAATCGCATCCGCGAGGGCGATGTCGACGAGGAAAATCTGGAGCTCCTCAACAGTCGCGTCTCGCCGATCCGAACACTCGCCGAGGGCGATCCCTACGTCATCCTGACCCCGACGAATGCCGCCGCGCATCGCATCAACATGGCCTACCTCGACGCGATCCCGGCGCAGCCGCTCACCTACGCCGCAAGCGTCACCGGCGAATACGCGCAGTCCGCCCAACCGACCGACCAGACCCTGGTGCTGAAGGAAGGCGCCAAGGTCATGCTGCTGCGCAACGATCCCGAGCGCCGCTGGGTCAACGGAACGATCGCGCGCGTCTCGCGGCTCGACGAGAAGCGCGTCTGGATTGAACTCGACGGCAAGGAGATGGAAGTCGAGGCGGTCACCTGGGAGGCGCGGCGCTACGCCTACGACCAGGGCGCACAGAAGATCGTCGAAACCATCGCCGGCACGTTCAAACAGTTCCCGCTCCGCCTCGCGTGGGCGCTGACCATCCATAAATCGCAGGGGCTGACCCTCGACCGCGTCTACATCGATCTCGGTCGCGGTAC
The DNA here is from genome assembly GCA_001464855.1 of Rhizobiales bacterium Ga0077530. Taxonomy (GTDB): domain Bacteria; phylum Pseudomonadota; class Alphaproteobacteria; order Rhizobiales; family Hyphomicrobiaceae. The sequence goes on along the minus strand of LNEA01000402.1, from coordinate 3,309 downwards.
GTTCGCCCACGGCCAGGCGTACGTTGCGCTGTCGCGCTGCCGCACACTCGAAGGCCTCGTGCTCGCCCGTCCGCTGCGGCCACGCGATATCCTCTTCGACCCCGCCGCCATGGGCTATCGCGACATGTTTCCGTCGCTTACGTGACCTGCGGGAGCGGCGCCCAACCCACGGCCAACCGCAGCCATTCATCGTTAAGATGCTGCGCAAAATAGAGCAGTGACCGGGAGCCGTCGCGCTATTCGCCATTTGGCGGATGTACCTGGCTCCATTTGCCGTTAGGCTGCGGGGGAACGGGCGTGAGCTGGACAGAATATGGACGAACTCGAAGCGGAACAGATCGAGCCGGTCGGCGCAGATAGCGCATCGACGGATCCCCAGCGCCGTCAGCCGCTTTATGTGCGGATCGCCGCGACGCTGGCGGCCCAGATCGCCCACGGCGACCACCCCGTCGGCTCCCTGCTGCCGACGGAAGCCGAGTTGCAGCAGCGTTTTCACGTTTCACGTTACGTCGTTCGCCAAGCCATCCAGCATCTGCGCTCGGTCGGCCTCGTCACCGCACGCAAGGGCGTCGGCACACGCGTCGAGGCCGCACACGCGACCGGCCGCTTCTCCCATACGATGCATTCCGTCGGCGACATCCGCCAGTATGCGACAGGAATGCGCCTCGAAATCCTTGGAACCGACGAGACGACGTTGCGCGGCAGCAAGGCCGCCCTCATCGGCGCACGGCCCGGTCGCCGCTTTCTGCGCATCATCGGCGTTCGCCGCCGCGATCGCGACAACCAGCCGGTCAGTCACGCCGAAATCTTCGTCGACGCGGCCTTCAGCGCGATCAAGGCTGAGATCCCGACCGTCGGCATCGCGATCTGGGAAGTGATCGAGCGCCACTATGGCGAGACGCTGGTCGAGGTCGAACAGCAGATCGACGCCGTCACGATCAGCGGCGAACACGCGCGACTGCTCGAGGTTGCCGAGGGCACGCCCGCACTCCGCGTCATCCGCCGCTATTATGCGACGGGACGGCGACTGATCGAATTGTCGATCAACCTGCATCCGGCGAAGCGGTTCTCGTACAGCATGAGGATCAAGCGCGACGTCGGCACCGATGGCACCGCGCCGGAGCGCAAGCGGCGCCGCTGAGCCCGCGGTCCCTTTAGCGATCAGTTCGTCGCCTTGCCCCAGATCGCTTCGAGGCGCGCATCGCGCCCGCAGGCGTAACGGTAGTATTTATACCGCACCGGATTCTTCTTGTAGTAGTCCTGGTGATAATCCTCCGCCGCCGTGAATGGTCCAGCGTCGCGAACCACCGTCACGATCGGCTGCTTGAACGGCCCGGACTTGACGAGTTCCGCCTTCGAGGCTTCTGCGAGTTTCTTCTGCTCGTCTGTATGGGTGAAAATCGCCGTGGTGTACGATTCCCCGCGATCGCAGAATTGCCCGCCCTCGTCATAGGGATCGACATTACGCCAGTAGATTTCGAGCAACTTGGCGTAGCCGACTTTCTTAGGATCGTAGGTGACTTGCAGCACCTCAATGTGACCCGTGCCGCCGGCCGTGACCTGACGGTAAGAGGGGTTCGGCGTCTTGCCGCCCATGAACCCGGATATGGTCGAGATCACACCGTCGGTCGCGTCAAACGGCGGTTCCAGGCACCAGAAGCAACCGCCCGCAAACGTGGCGACGGCGGTCGACCCGCCATTCGCGGCTTTGCCCGCACCCGGTTGCGAGGGCGACTGAGCCGTGGCCAGCACCGCCGTCATGAAGACCGCAGCGAGCATGCCGACTGCAAACGATGCCGCGTTGCCGAGACGTGCTCTCATGGGATCTCCTTACCTTCGCTTCAGGCCCGCGACGTCGTGATAGCAACGGTCAGCTTTTGCTCTCGACCGGCTTTTCTTCCGGCACGAACTTCATCGACACGCCGTTCATGCAATAGCGCAGTCCCGTCGGCTTGGGGCCGTCATTAAAGACGTGGCCGAGGTGGCCGCCGCAGCGCCGGCAATGCACTTCGGTGCGCACCATCACCCAGAGCGTGCGGTCTTCCTTGGTGCCGATCGCATCGTCGAGCGGCTTCCAGAAACTTGGCCAGCCGGTGCGACTGTCGAATTTCGTGGTCGACGAAAAGAGCGGCAGGTCGCAGCCGGCGCAGTTGTAAACGCCCGGCGCGTAGGTCTTGTCATAGGGATGCGAGAAGGGCCGCTCGGTGCCGTGATCGCGCAGGACGCCGTACTGTGCCGGAGTCAGCAGCTTGCGCCACTCCGCGGGCGTACGCTCGATCTCGAACTTTTTCATGGAGGTCTCCGTTGCCGAAGCCGCGATGGGGCGGAATGTGAGAGCTGCGCCACCTAGCGTGGCGACGCCGCCGAGCGCAACAGCATTGAATTGGCGACGCGTTGGATCTGGCTTGGTCAAACGTGTCCTCCATCCATCAAATCATCACGTCGCGCACTGGTTTGCTTTTGTTTTTTACCGGCAACGTCGAAATACATATTCGCAGTGCATTTCTACCCTCGCCGATCGGGCAAGTCCCTTCACACCTTCTCACGTTTTCGGGACCTCGTGCGCACCCTCGCGAAGGGCCGTGCCGGACCACCCGCGGCGCGCTGGAATGCGGCGTGTCCCTTGTCCTTGAGCGTGCCGACCTCGACCAGCGCCCATTCGTACGCGGAGCGGTAGAGTTCGCGATGCCGACCCCAATCCATCACGCTCATGCTCTCCGGGAGCGGCGGCACGAGCAGCAGATCGGTCGGTTTCAAATGCTGCTCGAACCCATGTCGGTTCGCCATCAGCGCGCGCATGAGCACGTAACGCAGGCCAGGCGCTTCGGGCGCGGTTTGCGACAGGAACGGGTTGAGCAATCGCCATAGGAGCTGCCCGCGCGAGGGCAGCGCCTGGTAGATCACCGGAAAGCGCTGCAGGCGCGGCGCCTCGAACGAGACCACGATGTTCGGCCCGCGCTTCATCTCATGCATGATGCGGACGGGGACGTTGTCGAGCAGCGCGCCGTCGACCAGCATTTCGCCGTCCGGCGTGTAGTACGGCGGCAGCAATCCCGGGATGGAGCCGGACGAACGGATCGCGGCCCACAAGTCGCCGCGCGTGTGGCGCTGGATCGCGTGGCGCGACAGGTTGGTCGACACCGCGAAAAACGGAATCCACAAGTCCTCGATATCGATGCCGCCATAGTGCTCGTACAGCAGCCGGTCGAAATGGGTGTGATCGAGCAGACTGAAGCGCGGCCATGTGTAACGGCGCATCGCCTTCCCGCGCACGAACATCTCGTGCGTCGCCGCCGCGACCTCCTCAGG
>LNEA01000401.1 GCA_001464855.1 Rhizobiales bacterium Ga0077530 | reverse complement strand
GCCCAGCCCCACACGTCCATGTCGACGATCGTATAGGTGCCACCAACCATGTAGGGCTGCTTGGCGAGGCGATCGTTGATGATGCCGAAGTGGCGCTCCGCCTCGAAGATGTAGCGGTTGATCGCGTACTGGATCTTCTCGGGCGCGTAGTGTTGGAAGTGTACGGCCTGACCGCCATAGGGGCCGACGCCCGAGGCGACAAACATCAGCCACGAAAGCAGCTCGCCGCGATTGGCGGGCGTGTTGGGCGGAAGAAACTTGCCGGTCTTATCGGCGAGATAGAGCAGGATCGCGTTCGAATCGAACACCTTGGCGTCGCCGTCGACGATCGCCGGCACTTTCGAGTTGGGATTGATCGCAACGAATTCCGGGCTGAACTGCTGGCCCTTGCGCGTGTCGACCGCAATCGGCTCGTATTCGAGCCCGGCCTCTTCGAGAAACAGCGCCACTTTCGTCGGGTTCGGCGCGCCAGAGAAGTAGAACTTCAGCATCTCGCAGCTCCAGATGGGTGAGCATTGCCTTCCCGCGGTGTTGCATGAACACGCCCGCGCGGCGAGCAGCCGGAATTAGGCTGGCGACGCGCTAGCGGTTGGGAAGGTCCGCGATGATGCTAAGACTTTCGACCGACGCCGACAATGGTGAAACCGTGCCGGCTGACTTCGTCGGGGCGGTAGACATTGCGCAGGTCGACGAACATGGGGCTCGCCACGACCTTGCGTAGCTTCGCGAAATCAAGCGATTTAAACTCGTCCCATTCAGTGATCAACGCCGTCACCGATGCCCCTGTCGCCGCCTCGTAGGCGTCCGGGCAGAAGACAATGTCGGGCATCAGCAGCTTGGCGTGCTCCATCCCTTCCGGGTCGTAGGCCCGGATCGTCGCGCCGGCGTCTTGCAGAGCCTGGACGATCGAAAGCGACGGCGCCTCGCGCATGTCATCGGTATTCGGCTTGAACGTCAGCCCGAGCACCGCGATCGTCTTGCCGCGCACGTCGCCGCCGGCTGCCTGCATGATCTTGCGCGCCATCGCCCGCTTGCGGTTGTCGTTGATCGCGACCAGCGTTTCGATCAGGCGCAGCGGCGAATCGAAATCCTGCGCCGTCTTGGCGAGGGCCAGCGTGTCCTTCGGAAAGCACGATCCGCCGTAGCCGGGGCCGGCCTGGAGGAATTTCCTGCCGATGCGATCGTCGGAACCGATGCCTCTTGCGACATCCTGAACGTCGGCGCCGACGCGCTCGCAGAGATCCGCGACCTCGTTGATGAAGGTGATCTTCATCGCGAGGAACGCGTTGTTGGCATACTTGGTCAACTCCGCCGTCCGCCGCGACGTAGATCGCGGCCATGACGGCGTCAGCGCGGCTATCGTTGGCGCCGACGACGATGCGATCCGGCTGCATGAAATCCGGGATCGCGGCACCCTCGCGCAGGAACTCGGGGTTGGACGCCACAGCGACGTCGGCGGCGGGGTTCGTTTCCCTGATGATGCGCTCCACGTCGTCGCCCGTGCCGACCGGCACCGTCGACTTGGTCACGACCACCGTGAAGCCGGACACGGCCCGGGCAATGTCACGCGCGGCATCATGAACATAGGTGAGGTCGGCATGGCCGTCGTTAGGCCGCGACGGTGTACCGACCGCGATAAACACGGCATCGGCCCCGGCCGCCGCTCCGTTCAACTCCGTCGCGAACGAAAGGCGCCCCGCCGCCACATTGCGGACCACGAGTTCATCGAGACCCGGCTCGTAAATGGGGATCTGGCCGGTCCGCAGCGCGGCGATCTTGCCCGCGTCCTTGTCGACGCAGACCACGGTGTGTCCGATATCGGCGAAGCAGGCCCCCGAAACCAGGCCCACGTACCCGGACCCCACCATCACGATTTTCATCGTA
>LNEA01000400.1 GCA_001464855.1 Rhizobiales bacterium Ga0077530 | reverse complement strand
CGCCGCCCGTCACGATTGCCGCCTTCCCCTCGAGTCCACGCATCTGTCGCGTCCCCTTCCGATGCATCCCGACGTCAGTACGTTTCGACGTGATAGCGTCCCTGGCCGCGCATGACGGGCTTCAGGCTCGACCAGTCCATGCCGTGCGCCGCCGCGATCTCGGCGAATGCCGCATCGACGCCCGCTTCCATACCCTTCAATCCGCAGATGTAAATGTGCGTCAAGGGCGAGGCGAGCAACGGCCCGAGTTCGAGAGCTTGACCGCGCATGCGATCTTGGACGTATTCCTTCGCCACATCCGGCAGCCGCGAAAACACGAGGTGTTTCTCGAGCACGTCCTCGCCGACCTCCTGCAGTGGACCGAAATACGGCAGTTCGCCGTGACTGCGAGCACCGAAGAACAAGATCGCGCGGCCGGCCGCCTCCGCCATCGCGCGGCGACGGCGCTCGATGAAGGCGCGGAAAGGCGCAGCGCCGGTGCCCGTGCAGATCATGATGAGATTGGCGTTGGCGTCGTTCGGCATCAGGAAGGTCGCGCCGAACGGGCCCGTCACATAGATCTTGTCGCCGACCCTGCGATCGCACAGGTCAATGCGACAGTGCCGGCGTTGCGCGTCTCGCCATCACGTGCCGAGGCAACCGAATAGAGACGGATCGGCAGCTCGCGGCCATCGGCATCCGTCACCGGCGGCGCGATACCGATGGACTGGCCTTCGAGCACCGGAAACTGCGCCTTGCCGAACGACAGCACGAGGTGGCGCACGTCGCTCTCGGCGTCCGGATCGGTGATGCGGACGTTGTCCTCGATGGTCGCGACCACTGGCTTGCTGCGCTTAAACAGGTTGATCGTGGGTTTCGACGCGCTCGCTGGCCGCACGGCATGACCGCCCGCGCCGCCGTGCGCGCCGGCAAGCAAAGCTGCGACCTCGGCTTCGCTGGCGTCCGCGACCGCCAGTCCACCGAACTCCTCCTGCGCGGGGAGTTCTGTCCATTCCCTTTGTTGTGCCAGCGTATAGAGATCGCGCGCGCGGACGACGCGCCAGTTATCGATCGCCCCCGTCGGGCAGGGCACGACGCAGTCCAAGCAGTAGTTGCACTTCGCCGGGTCGACGACGTAATTCGCGTCGTTGTGCGTGACCGCACCGACCGGGCAGGTGTCCTCGCAAGTGTTGCAGCGAATGCAGATCTCGGGGTCGATGACATGTTGTTTTTTCAGGTCATCGGGAAGCTCGACCGCCATCATGCCTTGCGCGGTCCGTAGAACAGCACCCAGGTCGCGAAATCCTCGGAGAATTCGACGAAGCGATGCTCTTCGCCAGCACCGGCAAAAATGATGTCGCCGGGCCTGATCGGCACACGCTCGGCGCCTCGGAGAAACGCGCCACTGCCCGAGATAACGAAATAGAATTCGTCGCGATCGTGCGGGGCCTGCCGATCTTCGCCGCGCGGCGCATAGTAACGGATCTCGATGCCGTCGCCGTCAAACATCAGGCTCGACAGGCGGCCATCCTTGAGCGGCACCGCGGCCGCGTCGGAGGGCGTGAGCCGGGTGGGAACGGTTAGCGCAGATCCCGGTCGGGTTTCCATTCGGGAGAGCTCCTTGGAATGTCCGGCCGTACACTAGCAGGCCCCGCGGGGACGTCACATCCGTGCTCGCTCGGCTCCACCGCCGCACCACGGAAGGCGCCCCGTACACCAGGATCGTAGAAAAGGACGGTTCCGCCCGATATCCGGCCAACGCACTGGAAATAACAAATTTATTTCGTCTATACTGTATTCTGAGTTGTGCCGTGCTAGCCCATTTCCGTGTACGCAGTAGTGGAGTAGCCCGATCGTGGAGGGTACAGGAATGAATGCGACCTCGCTGACCGAGTTGCGGACTGGCACCGCACCGGATGGGGCCGTCGATGACAAGCTGGAGCAGATCCGCGATCTGCTCTACGGCGAGTTCAAGCGCGAGCACGACTCGCGGCTCAAGAGCCTTGAGGCGCAGGTCAAGGAACTCGAGGCCGGATTGCACCGGAAGCTCGATGCGATCCAGGCACGCGTCGACGCTATGGCCACCGAACACACCACCGAGCGCCGCACATCCTTCGATGAATTGTCACGGAGCATCTTCGAGCTCGGCGACCGCATCCGACGCATTTCCCACGGCTGAGTCGACAACCGCAGAGACTGTATCGCGAGCGCGCCGACGGCGCACCCCGGACTCAGTAGCTGCTTTTATCAGGAATCGACCACCCGGCCCCATGTCAGAGAACGGCGTCATCAAGCTCAAGGAGCTGCTCTTCGAAAAGGAGAGCCAGGAAATTGGCGCGCTCACCGCCCGGCTTGAAGAGGTCGTCGCGCGCGCCGGTTCGGACGCGAGTTTCCGCCGCAGTGTCGCCGCGACGCTCGACGGGGCCTTGCGAGATGCCGAGGCCGCAAATCACCGTCCCGTGGCCGATGCGCTGGCGCCTTTCGTCGTGCGCACGGTGCGAACCGAAGTCGAGGCGAGCAGTGACGCGCTGCCGGCCAAGCTCTACCCCCACGTCGGCGTCATGGTGCGCGACTATGTGCGAAGCGCCATCCGCGATCTCATGGAGGACATCAATCGGCGCCTCGAGGATGGACTCATCCGCAACCGGTTCATGCTCAGGCTGCGGAGCTGGACCACTGGGCGCTCGATGGCGGAGCTCGCCCTCGCCGGCACCGGCCGCTTTGAGGTCGACGAACTCCACCTGATCCGGCGCGGCTCCGGCGAGTTGCTGGCGCATTGGACACGACCGACTCCGGATGCGCCCGCGGAACCGCAGGCGAACAACCGCGACGCGCTGTTCAGCGGTCTGCTCACCGCCATGACCGCTTTCATCGAGGAAGTCTACGAAGCCGATAAGGCCGGTCTGCGCACGATCGACTTCGGCGCGCACACGATTTATCTGCGCGGATCCCCCCTGCATCTGCTGGCGGCGCGCTGCCGTGGTGAAGCGGGCGCTGGTCTCCAGACGCTGCTCGACGAGGAGTTCCTGCGGACGCTCCAGCAGGAAGCCACAAGCGGCACGAGTGCGGCGCCCGATCTTGC
>LNEA01000399.1 GCA_001464855.1 Rhizobiales bacterium Ga0077530 | reverse complement strand
GCGGTGGTGTTTGGTCTCGGCGGCATCGGCCTCAACGTCATTCAGGGCCTCAAGCTCGCGGGCGCCGACATGATCATCGGCGTCGACCTCAACAACGATAAGAAGGCGTGGGGCGAGAAATTCGGCATGACCCACTTCGTCAATCCGAAGGAAGCCGGCGGCGATCTCGTCGCGCACCTCGTCAACATGACCAAGCGCGGCGCCGACCAGATCGGTGGCGCCGACTACACCTTCGATTGCACCGGCAATGTCGAGGTCATGCGCACCGCGCTCGAGGCAAGCCATCGCGGTTGGGGCCAGTCGATCATCATCGGCGTCGCGGGCGCGGGCCAGGAGATCAAGACACGCCCGTTCCAGCTTGTCACCGGTCGCACCTGGAAAGGCACAGCATTCGGCGGCGCGCGCGGACGTACGGACGTTCCCCGCATCGTCGACTGGTACATGGAAGGCAAGATCCAGATCGACCCGATGATCACGCACACCATGCCGCTCACCGACATCAACAAGGGCTTCGACCTCATGCACGCCGGCGAAAGCATCCGCAGCGTGGTGGTGTTTTAGCGACTTCCCCCTCTCCCCATTGACTTCAATGGGGAGAGGGTCGGGGTGAGGGGCGGCGGCATACAGATACGTTGACAATTTTTGCCGCCCCTCACCCTAACCCTCTCCCCGTAAAGTGACGGGGAGAGGGGATAGAGCATCCGCGGGGCAGCCCGCTCATTCCAATTCGGAACCACGCTCATGGCCAAGCACGCCGACATGCTCTCGCTGTCCTCCGTCGAAATGCGACGCCGCATCGGATCGAAGGAGATTTCGCCGGTCGAGCTGCTGGAGGCGTGCATCGATCGCATCGCCGAGATCAATCCGGCGGTGAATGCCGTCACCGCAACGTGCTACGCTCGGGCACGCAAGGAAGCGAAGGCGGCGGAAAAAGCGGTGCGCGATGGCGACGCGCTCGGTGCACTGCACGGGCTGCCGGTCGGTGTGAAGGATCTCGAGAATACGGGCGGATTGCTCACGACCTACGGCTCGCCGATCTACAAGGACAACATTCCCGAAAACGATACGGTGATGGTGGCGCGCATCCGCGCGGCGGGCGGCATCGTCGTGGCGAAAACAAACGTGCCGGAGTTCGGCGCCGGCGCCAACAGCCGCAACCCCGTGTGGGGCGCAACCGGCAATCCGTTCGATCCGACCAAGAACGCCGGCGGCTCGTCCGGTGGCTCCGCGGTGGCACTGGCAACGGACATGCTCCCGGTGTGCACCGGCTCGGACACGGGCGGATCGCTGCGCATTCCCGGGGCGGTCAATGGCGTCGTCGGGTTCCGGCCGTCGCCGGGTCTGGTGCCACACACAATGCGGCCGATGGGCTGGTCAGCGATTTCGGTGCTCGGCCCGATGGGGCGCACGGTCGCCGACACCTGCCAACTCATGGCGGCGCAAGCGGGCCAGCACGCCATCGATCCTTTGAGTTACGACGTAGATGCCGCCGACTTCGCGACGCCAAAGCCGATCGACCTCGGGCGCCTGAAAGTTGCTTGGACCGACGACTTCGGCACGAGCCCGGTCGACAAGCCGATCCGCAAGGTGTTCCGCGACCGCATCAAGGCGATGCGCCACCTGTTCCTGACCTGCGACGAAATCAAACCCGATCTCGGCAAGATCGACGAGTGCTTCGACGTCGTCCGCGCGATCGGTTTCGTCGGTCGCTATCGCGACGCCTACGAGAAGGATCCGTCGAGCCTCGGCCCCAACATCCGCGCCAACTACGAGCTCGGCGCCAAGATGGGAATTGCCGATGTCGCCTGGGCCCACCTCGAGCAGACGCGCATCTATCGCAAGTTCCAAGATCTGTTTCGCGACTACGATCTGGTTCTCGCGCCGACGGTGCCGGTGTCGCCGTTCCCTTGGACACAGCTTTATCTGGCCGAGATGGGCGGCAAGCCGCTGCGCAATTACTATCACTGGCTATCGCTGACGTATGTCGTCACGCTCGCAACCAACCCAGCGATTTCGATTCCCTGCGGCGTCGATCACGCTGGCTTCCCGTTCGGACTCCAGGCTGTCGGGCGGGCGCGCGCGGATGGCTTCGTACTGTCGGCGGCACACGCGATGGAGCAGGCGTTCAATGGCAACGCCGATCTGAAGCGACCGATACCCGACCTCAAGAAGCTCGCGAAGCCGACACCGGCATTGAAGTCGATCGTGACGGCGGCGCCGAAGCGGACGGATATGAAGTAGCGGACGCGACCCATGGTCCTGTTTGCATTGGCCGGCGCACTCCTCTTCGGAGTTCTGCGCTGGCCGGCGTGGTCGATAGCGCTGCTGATCGCGGGTTTCATCCTGGCGAGCTTGGGGCTCGGCCATGGCTGGAACATCGACGCAATGCGCCCGCTCGACAATCCGATCTTCGTCGATCTGGCGCTGAAGCTGCTGGTGATTTATTCCGTCGCTTGCGCCATCGGCTACTGCATCGGCCGGCTTATCGCGCTCGGATGGCACGTATTGCGCAACCGATAGTGCCTACCGCCGCACGACCTCCCGGCCGAGTGTCGCGCCGATGATCTCGAGGCCGCCGTCGACGGTTCCGCGAACTGCGGTCGGCGCTCTTCGACCAGCAGCGACGCCGGCAGATGGATGAAACCAATGCGATGATCGCGCGTGCTGCGGCGCGCCCGATCGAGCGCGGAATAGAGTGCGGCATTGCACAGATACGTGCCGGCATCGCGTGACACGAACGCCGGCAATCCGCGACTGCGCAGTCTCGCGACGATGGCACTGACCGGCACCGTGCTCGCCAATTGGTCGGCGCCGTCATCGCGGAGCGCCGGGGTGCTCGGAAGACACCCGGCAGCATCGGGAATGAAGGCGCGCCGGTTGACGCCGCGCGCCTCGACCTCGAAACCGCGTGCGCGCGATGACACGCCGAAATGCAGCGCCACGGTCGGCGCGAGCGTTTCATAGAGGTCGTCGAGATGAGCGATGCCGGCCCCCCATTCGGTCGGCAGCGTGCGAACCTCGAATACGATGCCCGGAAAAGCGGTGCGGGCCGCCTCGGCAATCCGCGGCACCAGCAGTGACGTCGCATTGGCCGGAACGCTCGGAAAGGGGCCGAAACCGGTGAGCAAGACTGTGGAGCGACCGTTCGCCATCGTTGGCTCGTCAAGCGTCCGCGGGAGGACCGGCTGCATCGCCGGTAGCGCCGGGGCGACCGTCGCGCAGAAGCGCCATCACCGTTTCCACCGCCATGGCCGGCGTCAACCGGCCGAGCCGCACTTCGGCCTCGAGTTGGCCAAGCCGATCCACAAGCCGAGGCTGGCTGCGCACCTCATCCATCAGCCGGTCAGCGAGCATGTCGTGCATCCAGGTGACGGCCTGAGTCTGACGACGGGTCACGAATTCTCCAGTGGCCGTCATGATGCGGCGATGCTCCTCGATCTTCTCCCAGAGCGCATCGAGACCCTTGTTGTCGATCGCCGAGGTGGTCATGACGGGCGGATGCCAGCTCGGTGTTGCTGGCGTCAGCAGACCGAGCGCGCCCTGATACTCGGCGGCAGACCGCGTGGCCCGCGCAGCATTGTCGCCGTCCGCTTTGTTGATCACCACCATATCGGCGATCTCGATGATGCCCTTCTTGATGCCTTGCAGATCGTCACCGCCACCTGCGAGGAGCAGCACGAGAAAGAAATCCACCATCTCGGCCACCGCCGTCTCAGACTGGCCGACGCCGACCGTCTCGACGATCACGACATCGTAGCCCGCCGCCTCGGCCAGGAGCATGGTCTCGCGCGTCCGTCGCGCGACGCCGCCCAATGTACCCGATGTCGGCGAAGGCCGAATGAATGCGCGATCGTTCGTCGCGAGCCGCTGCATCCGCGTCTTGTCGCCGAGGATCGACCCGCCGGTCCGCCGCGATGTCGGGTCGACAGCCAGAACCGCGACGCGGTGACCGTCGGCGATCAGGTTGATCCCGAGCTGGTCGATAATGGTGGATTTGCCGACGCCCGGTACGCCGGTAATCCCGATGCGATGCGCCTTGCCAGTGTGCGGCAGTAATTCCTGCAGCAGCTCCTGCGCCCGCCGACGATGGGACGGCCGTGAACTCTCCACGAGCGTAATGGCCCGAGCCAACGCAGCGCGATCGCCGGAGACGATACGGCGAGCCAGCTCAGCAAGAGCGAGAGTGTCGAACGTCTGCCGAGCAAGCGTCTCTGGCGACCGTGGAGCCGGCACCTCATCCGTGGAGCCGCCACTAGCCATTCAGAAGCACCACAGGCGGCTTCCAAGCGCCGACAGATCGACGAGCAGGGCTTCGCCGCGGACCGCCACGAGATAGAGCGCGCCTGTAAACAGCGCAGCAATCCCCAACGTCAACCCCAGTCGAACGCCACGCGGCATCCGCGTACCGTCGGCCGCAGTCTCAACGGCCTCAGATTGGCGCTCGGTGATCATCGTCATGCGCGCTCTCCTCAGGTCGCGGGCTGAGCGGCCAGCCGCGCCACGGGGCGCTCGCGGATCGGCAAATGGATCAGGGCCGCAAACAGCGCGAGCGCAATCGATATCCACCACATCATATCGTACGATTTGGTGGCGTCATAGACCTTGCCGGCGAGCCACAACCCGGTAAACGAGCCCAACTGGTGCGACAGGAAGACGAAGCCGAACAGCATCGACATCCACTGGGTTCCGAAAAAGATGCCGACGAGGCTCGACGTCAGCGGCACCGTCGAGAGCCAGAACAGCCC
>LNEA01000398.1 GCA_001464855.1 Rhizobiales bacterium Ga0077530 | reverse complement strand
TTCTGCTGGATGTCGGCGAACGACTTCAGCGCATCCATATGGCTCTGGCGCGAAGAGAGAACGGCGACATATCCGGATGTGCCGCCGGAAGGGGCAGCAGCCGGAGCGGCGGCGTCGCTGGTCGTCCGCGCGGCTTGGCGCACGGCCGGCGGCCGGCGTTTCGACTCCGGCTCTGGCCGCGGCTGTATAGACGCGATCGTCGGCGGCGGATCGGACGTCACGACCGGCTGGGCGGAAGCCACGCGCCGCGGCGGCGGCTCAGGTTTCAACTCTTCTTCGGCAACACTCGCACGCAGTTGCGGAGGCGGCGCCGGCCGCTGAGCTTCGCGCAATGGCTGCTGCTGTTGCGGCGGACGCGGCGCCAAACCCTCGATCACCATGCCTGGAACGCGGTTGACCGGCGGCGGCGGCGCAGCAGCGGGCGCCGACGATGTCGGTGCGAGGCTGCCGTCGCGATTCACAACGAGCGTCGGGACGCGGCGCGTACCGCCATCGCCGCCCTCACGCTCAGCTTCCGGTGGCGGCAGAATGGAGACGGGGACCGGACGTGCCTCGGTCAGCCGGTTGAGAAATTTCTTGTCGGTGTGGGGCACCTGCTTGCCGCCAGGGTCTGTCGGCAGAGCTTTTGACGGCGCGCCGTCGGCGCGCAGGATCGGAAGCTTGCCACCACTCGACCCGCCATTCGTCAGCGACTTGTAGCCATAAGCCAAGCCGCCGCCGAGCCCGATCGCCGCAATCAGTGCGCCAACGACGACGACGGCTCGCGGGCCACGCTTGGGCTCAGGCTCACCTTCATCGGCATACTCTTCCGCGTAATATTCGCCATCCGCGCCTTGCACACCGCCCGGGTGCTCGGCGGCGGATCGTCATAAGCATAGTCGTCTTGACGCCCGTAGGGATCTTGCTGGGCGGGATAGCCATGCGCCTGCGGATAACGGCTCGCGAGATCGAGCGCCGGCTCGGCGGGGTGCCCACCATAATGGCGCGGATCATGAGCTGCCGGATCGGCCGGATATCCGCCGCCCGCGTACCCCGTGCCACCCGGCAGCGGACGTCCATAGGGATCGTACTGAAGGTCGCCGTGACCGAAAGCGCCCGGCGCGGGATACGGCTGGCCCGTCTGATCGACGCGACCATACCCGTCCTGCGCACGCGGAGTTTGGGCCGCATGGTGACCGTGATTGTAGGCATCCTGGCGCGGCGGATCGAACCGGCTGCCCGCTGGCGCCGTGAACGCTTCGAGCCGCGCAGTCAGTCCCTGGTCCGGGCGCAGCGCATTGAAAATGTCTCTCGGCGCAGGGCCACCCGGCATGGGGCGGTGGTCGCCATGATCTTGGGCATGCGCAGGGTGAGAATGCCCACCATAAGCCGGCGGCTCATACGACTGCGGGTAGCCTTCATGCTGCGCCGCGTGCGCAGGATCATGTGGTGCGGTCTCGGCAAGCGGCGACCGCGGGTACGGAAAAGCACCCTTTGGAGGCAGATTACTTGGCCGTGCCATCGAGACATCCCCTCAGGTTGCCCGCTGTGCCGGAGCAGCCAGATCGCCATTCCACCAGCCCTTTTCGGGTCAGGCTCCGTGACGCTCGCATCATCGAATCACAGGTTACCGCATTTCGGTAGGGGCTTGCACCCCGAGGATCGCGAGTCCCGTCGCGACGACCTGTGAACAAGCCCCAACGAGCGCGAGGCGCGCCGCAGTGAGACTCCGGTTGTCAGATTGGATAAATCGCAAATGTGGCGAATCATTGCCTCGCGTCCATTGCGCGTGAAATGCCGATGCCAAATCAGAGAGATAGAACGCAATGCGGTGCGGCTCGTGGGCGCGTGAGGCGCCTTCGATCAGACGTGGAAAAAGGGCAAGCCGGCGCAGCAGATCAAGCTCACCCTCGTCGGTCAGAAGGGATGTATCAGCCGCCTGGATCGCCGGATCACCGGGCGCGAGGCCGGGAAAAACATCCGCTGCGTTACGATAGATCGAATAGGCGCGCGCGTGCGCATACTGGACGTAGAAGACGGGGTTCTCTTTCGACTTCTCGACCACCTTGGCCATATCGAAATCGAGGGTGGCGTCGTTCTTGCGATAGAGCATCATGAAGCGGATCGCATCGCGACCGACTTCTTCCACGACCTCGCCAAGCGTGACGAAGGCACCCGAACGCTTCGACATCCGCACCTGATCGCCGCCTCTCAGCAGCCGCACGAGCTGGGTGACCTTGATATCGAAGTCGGCCTTGCCGCCGGACAGCGCCTTGACCGCCGCGAACATGCGCTTGAGGTAGCCGGTATGGTCGGCGCCGAAGACGTTGACCAGATGCGTGAAGCCGCGCTCGAGTTTGTTGCGGTGGTAGGCCATATCACCGGCGAAATAGGTGTATGTGCCGTCAGACTTCATCAAGGCGCGATCGACGTCGTCGCCGAAGTCGGTGGAGCGAAAGAGCGTCTGCTCGCGGTCTTCCCACTCGTCGTCGTCGTGCCCTTTCGGCTTTTCGAGGCGCCCCTCGAAGACGAGGCCCTGGC
>LNEA01000397.1 GCA_001464855.1 Rhizobiales bacterium Ga0077530 | reverse complement strand
CTTGAGCAGGCGAAGCTTCTTTCGGGACTGTCGGTGCTGGGGCAGCTCCTGCGACTCGATCTGCTCGGCCGGACGGATACGTTCGGCGAAGGCGTCCCGGGGCGGAAAGCTGTTGTGGCGGACAATGCGCCGTCCGAAGACGCCGGCAATCTCGTTGCGCTGCCGTGGGCCAAGGGGCCGCTGGCACCGGCACCCGCCGGTAGCGGCGCGCCAGGACTGCAGAGCCGCCTCGCCGACTGGACGGGTTGGGCGTCGGGCAGCAACGCGCCAGCCGGTCCGCCGTCGCCGCAGCCGCTCGCCGAGGAAGAGCAGCAGGACCTGCCGCTCAGTGTCATTCTCGATGAGAACGGATCGAACGCCTCAAGCATCCTCGCCGGTCGCGAGATCGTGCTGAAGCGCCATGCGGCGGTGCTCGGCGGCTCGGGCTCGGGCAAGACGACGCTGGCGCTGACGCTCATCGAGCAGCTTTTGATGAACGGCACGCCCGTCATCCTGATCGACCGCAAGGGCGACCTGTGCTCCTACGCCAATCCCGAAGTCTGGCGTACCGATCCTAACGACCACTCCGAAACGCGCACCATGCGCGAGAAGCTCGGTGACCAGATCGACGTCGCGGTCTACACGCCGGGCCGCGCGTCGGGCCGGCCGATCTCGATCACGCTGCTGCCGACGGGCATCAACGAGCTGCCCGAGCACGAGCAGCAACTCCTCGCCAACCTCTCGGCGGCGGCGCTCGGCGACATGCTGCATCTGAAGAACTCGGCAACGCACCAGAAGCAGTCCGGCACGTTGTCGGTGGCGCTGCGCATTCTCGGATCGCGCTTCAGCACCGAAGTCGGCCTCGCTGATCTCATCCATCTGCTCGAGGACGAGGATCCGGAACTGACGGAACTGACGCAGCGCATGGATCCGTCGGGCAAGATCCGCCGCGATCTCGTCGCGCAGCTCGACAGTCTCCGCCATCGCAACTCGTCGCTGTTCGAGACCGGCGGCGAACCGCTGCGGATGGAATCGCTGCTCGGTATCGGTCCGCACGCGCGCGCCGACGGCCGCACGCGCCTCTCGATCATCTACACGGGCTTTCTCGGCGACAACGAGAACATCCTGTTCTGGGTCTCGCAGTTCCTCTCGGAAGCGCTGCGTTTCTGCCAGCGCAATCCGAACGACGAACTGCAAGCCGTGGTCATGCTCGACGAAGCGGATCTCTACATTCCGGCGAACGCCAAACCGGCAACAGCCGAGCCGCTGCAGAGCCTGCTGAAGCGCGCGCGGTCCGCCGGCCTCGGGCTGATGCTCGCCACCCAGTCCCCGGGCGATCTCGATTACAAATCGCGCGATCAGATCACGAGCTGGTTCATCGGCCGCGTGCGAGAAGATACCGCGCTACGGAAACTCAAGGCGGCGTTCCAGAGCGAGTCCGGCCTCGATCCGGCGGCAGTGCTGCCGCATCAGACGGTTGGCGAATTCCATCTCGTGCAGGAAGGGCTCGTGCGCGCACTCAAGGCGCAGCGCTCGCTCATCACGGCCGAGCAGGTGCCGTTCGACCGCATCGAGCAACTCGGTTTCGAGACCAAGGGCACGGGTGAGAAGCAGCTCAGGCTGTTTGGGTGAGAGGGGGCAACATCCCAACAGTACATCTATCCCCCTCCCCCTTGTGGGGAGGGGTTAGGGGTGGGGGGAATCCCACTGCTATCGTTCTGCGATCCCCCCCTCCTATCCTCCCCCACAAGGGGGGAGGGACGCGTGGGAGCCTGAAGAACGCGTTGCAGTCTCTTAGAACATATTCAGCGCCAGCCGCGCTTCGTCTGACATGCGGCTCTGGTCCCAGGGCGGGTCGAAGGTGAGGTTCACCGTCACCTGTCCGACGCCGTCGACACTGCCGACCGCATTCTCCACCCACACCGGCATCTCGCCGGCGACCGGACAGCCCGGCGCGGTCAACGTCATGTCGACCTCGACATTGCGATCATCGTCGATGTCGATCTTGTAGATCAACCCGAGTTCGTAGATGTCGGAGGGGATCTCGGGATCATAGACCGTCTTGAGCGCGCCAACGATATCGGCGGTCATTTGTTCAAGCTGCTCGGCTGAGAGCTTCGAGCCTTCGACCGGCGTGCCGCCTTCGGCAAGCGACGGTGGCGTCGCACGCGCAGGCTCGGCTGGCGCCGGCGTTTCCGCGCCGACCGTCAGCGTGTCGCGTTCAATGGGCTTTCCGTCCATCGGTATCACTCCGTCACGCGAAAAAATCGTGGGCTTTGATCAGCGCCTCGACCAGGGCATCGACCTCGGCGCGGGTATTATACATGGCGAACGACGCGCGGCACGTGGCGGTGACGCCGAGGCGGTCCATCAGCGGCTGCGCACAGTGGTGGCCCGCGCGGACAGCGACGCCCGAGCGGTCGATGATGGTCGAGATGTCGTGCGGGTGCATGCCGTCGATGTTGAAGGCGACGATCGACCCTTTGCCGGGTGC
>LNEA01000396.1 GCA_001464855.1 Rhizobiales bacterium Ga0077530 | reverse complement strand
AGGTGGCGGCGCTTGGCATAGAGCGCGCCGATGCCCGTCGGCCCATAAACCTTGTGACCGGTGAAGGCATAGAAGTCGCAATCGAGGCTCTGGACGTCGACCGGCATGTGCACGGCCGCCTGCGCACCATCGACGAACACCGGAATGCCGCGGGCGTGCGCGAGCCGCACCACTTCCTTGATTGGCACGACGGTGCCGAGCACGTTCGACATGTGCGTGAGGCTGACGAGGCGCGTGCGCGGCCCGAGCAGCTTCTCGTACGCTTCGAGGTCGAGCACGCCGTCGTCGCTGATCGGCACCCACTTCAGCACGCAGCCCTTGCGCTCGCGCAGGAAATGCCAGGGCACGATGTTGGAGTGGTGCTCCATGATCGAGAGGACGATCTCATCGCCCTCCTTGAAATCGGCGCCGAGGCTGTAGGAGACGAGGTTGATGGCCTCGGTGATGCTCTTCGTGAAAATCACCTCGTCAACGCTCGGCGCGTTGAGGAAGCGGCGCGTGATCTCGCGGGCCTCCTCGAACTTGGCCGTCGCGGTGTTGGAGAGGTAGTGGAGCCCGCGATGGACGTTGGCGTATTCCATCTTGTAGGCATGGTCGATCGCGTCGAGAACCGCGCGCGGCTTCTGCGCCGAGGCACCATTGTCGAGATAGACGAGCGGTTTGCCGTACACTTCGCGGAACAGGATCGGGAAATCCGCGCGGATGCGCTCGACGTCGTACGCTGTGCGCCCGGCGGTCACGTCTGCGGTGCTGTCAGTCGCTGCCATGATCCTAGTGTCCCGATTCCGAAGTTCGCCAACCTTCGCAACTGGTGTCCCGAGCGAACTTCGGAATCAAAAGGGACACTAGAGCCATCGTCTTGCTAGTGTGATTCAGATCGAGAAATTCGCTCGATGCCGTGCCGCGGAAGGCGGCGAATTTCTCGATCATCACACTAGCCTATTCTCCGGGTTTTTCACGTCACCCGGTTGGTGGTCTCACTACCCGGCCCGCAGCCAGTCGATCGCGAGCGTCGAGATCGCCGCGCGGACGGCCTCGTCCTCGATCTTGTCGACCGCCTCGCCGACGAAACTTTCGGTCAGCATGGCGCGGGCGACGTCGGGTGGGATGCCGCGCGAGCGGCAGTAGAACATCAGGTCGCCATCGATCTCGGTACACGTCGCGCCGTGACCACAGACGACGTCGTCGGCGTAGATCTCAAGTTCCGGCTTTGACGAGAACTGCGCGTCCGGCGACAGCATCAGCGCCTGCGACATCTGCTTGCCGTCGGTCTTCTGCGCATCCGGGCGGACGATGATCTTGCCCTGGAACACGCCGTGCGCGCGCCCGTCGAGGACGCCTTTAAACAGCTCACGGCTCTCGCACTCCGGCACCGCATGGTCGACGACCAGCGTCGTGTCGATATGCTCGCTGCCACGGGCAAGAAAGACGCCCGAGAGATCGAGCTTGCCGCCTGTGCCCGCGAACGTGATGTTGATGTCGTTGCGGGCAAGCGCCGGACTGGCGGTGAGCTGGAAGCCGCGATAGCTGGCGTCCTTGCCGATGCGCGTTGTCCAAGTGGACAGATGCGTGGAGCCGGCACGATCGACGAAGCTCTTGATGTGAACGCACGATGCGCCGTCGGCGATCGCGACATCGGTGACGGCGTTGGTGAGGTTGCCCGTCGCCGCGCCATCGAGCGCGATATGTGCTTCGATCAACGTCAGCTTGGCGCCCGCTTCGACACTGATGACGTTGCGGACGGCGATGGCGCTGGCCTCCGCACCGGCGCGCGCGTGCACGAGCAGCACCGGTTTGGCGGCGGCTTGATCCTTGCGCACCTTGAGCATCACGCCATCGGTCATGAAGGCGCGGTTGAGGGCGACGACCACGCCGCTGTCGTTTGCGAACTTGGCTTCGAGCCAGCCCGGTGCCTTCGCTAACATCGCGGCGAGCGACATCAGCTCGATGACCGTGGTCTCGGCTGTGATCTTGGACAGGTCAGCGCGATAAACGCCGTCGACCAGCACGATGCGTTCGGCGTCGAGGGCTGCCAGTGAGCCAAGCGCGCGATCGAGATCCGCTGCTGTGACCGCTTTCGACGACGCGGCGACAGGCGCCGGCACGTCACGCAGTCGCTCGCGCAGGTCGGTGTACTTCCATTCCTCGACGCGGCGGTGCGGCAGGCCATCGGCGGCGAACGCGGCAAATGCGTTCGCGCGCAACGTCTTGACCCAGCCGCTACCGGGGAGCGTCGTTGCGGCGTCGTCGAACTGCTCGCGGAGCTGGTTCTCGGCCTTGGTCTTCAACGTGGTGACGTTCATTACTTCAGGGTCCTCACGCGGCCTTGCCGGTGAACTCGGCGTAGCCGGATTTCTCCAGCTCCATCGCCAGTTCCTTACCGCCGGTTTTCTGGATCACGCCCTTGGCAAGGACGTGGACTTTGTCCGGCACGATGTAGTTCAGCAGGCGCTGGTAATGGGTGATGACGAGCATCGCGCGATCCGGGCTGCGCAGCTTGGTCGCGCCCTCCGAGACGATGCGGATGGCGTCGATGTCGAGGCCGGAGTCGGTCTCGTCGAGCACGCACAGCGTCGGCTCGAGCACCGCCATCTGCAGAATTTCCATGCGCTTCTTCTCGCCGCCGGAGAAACCGACATTGAGTGGGCGCTTCAGCATGTCGTCGCTGACGCCGAGTTCAGCGGCCTTGGCGCGCACGAACTTCAGGAATTCGGGCGTCGTCATTTCCTTCTGGCCACGCTTCTTGCGCACCGAGTTGAGCGCTGCCCGCAGGAACGTCATGGTCGCGACGCCCGGGATCTCCATCGGATACTGGAACGCAAGGAACACGCCCTTGGCGGCGCGCTCGTCGGGCGACATTTCGAGGATCGATTCGCCGTTCCAGAGGATGTCGCCGCTGGTGACCTCATAGTCGTCGCGGCCGGCGAGGACATAGGCGAGCGTCGACTTGCCCGAGCCATTGGGGCCCATGATTGCGTGGATCTCGCCGGTCGGCACGATGAGGTTGATGCCTTTCAGGATTTCGGTGCCGTTTTCGTCGTCGGCGATGCGGGCGTGAAGGTTCTTGATTTCGAGCATGACCGTTGGGGTCTCCTAACCGCTACATTCGTCGTTCGGCGGCTCATCGAGCCGCAAAAATTCTCTCATCGGCGCCGCTTACGCGGCGCCCCCCGTCGTCAGCTCGCTGCGGTCTTGGGTGGGCTCAGGCCGCTTGTTGCGGGCTGGCTCCTTCCAGTTCGATCTCCGAGGGATAAAGAACCCCCAGCCAATCGCAGGCGTCCGGGGACTTGTGCCCGAACTCAACGAGGAACGCGCGACCCTGTTCCAGGGTGTCCAGAACCGTGACCTGGGTGCCTTCGCGGAGCGTCAGACCCGGTCGCTTGACCGACAAAGCATTGCGCTGCTTGCACTCGCTCTCCCCGATCTCCCGGGTGAGCCGAGCCCTCATCATCACCTGACCGAAACCAGCTGCATCACTCATTGCTCGCTCACTCCTCAGATCGGGCTGCCACCGCATTGGCGTGCCCTCGCGCTTCGCTCCCAGCATGTTTCAGCGCCGGACCCCTCGTTCCGACACCATAGTTTTTGGTCCGGCTTGTGGCCGAATGGATGCACCTTACACTTTTCAAATCCATTTTGCAGGCTTCCCAACATGATTTTTTCTGCGTCATGCTCTTGAGAAACGTCGTTTAATTGGACTGGACGAGCCTTGTGTCGGTGCGCCGTTAACCGACGCTGCCTTCCAGACTGATGCCAATCAGCTTTTGCGTCTCGGCCATGAATTCCATCGGCAGATGCTGAAGGACGTCACGGACGAAGCCGTTAACGACCAGGGCGATGGCCTCCTCCTGCGAGAGCCCCCGCTGCGTGCAATAGAACAGCATATTGTCCGAGATCTTGGATGTGGTCGCCTCGTGCTCGAACTGGGCGGACGAGTTGCGCGCCTCGAGATACGGCACCGTGTGGGCGCCGCACTTGTCCCCAATCAACAGACTGTCGCAATTGGTGAAATTGCGAGCGCCCGTGGCCTTGCGGTGCGCCGAGACGAGGCCGCGATAGGTGTTCTGCGACTTGCCGGCGGCGATACCCTTGGAGATGATGCGGCTCGTCGTGTTGCGACCGAGATGGATCATCTTGGTGCCGCTGTCGACCTGCTGATAGCCGTTCGAGATCGCGATCGAGTAGAACTCGCCCCGGCTGTTGTCGCCCCGCAGAATGCAGCTCGGATACTTCCAGGTGATCGCGGAGCCGGTCTCGACCTGCGTCCACGAAATCTTGGAATTGTCGCCCCGGCAGTCGCCGCGCTTGGTGACGAAGTTATAGATGCCGCCCTTGCCGTCCTTGTCGCCGGGGTACCAATTCTGGACGGTCGAGTATTTGATCTCGGCGTCTTCGAGGGCGACCAGTTCGACCACTGCGGCGTGAAGCTGGTTCTCGTCGCGCATCGGGGCCGTGCAGCCCTCGAGGTAGGAGACGTAGGATCCCTTGTCGGCGATGATGAGCGTTCGCTCGAACTGGCCGGTGTCCTTCTCGTTGATGCGGAAGTAGGTCGACAGTTCCATCGGGCAGCGGACGCCCGGCGGGATGTAGACGAACGAGCCGTCCGAGAACACCGCCGAGTTGAGCGCGGCGTAGTAGTTGTCCGACTGTGGGACGACCGAGCCGAGATACTTCTTTACGAGTTCGGGATGCTCGCGCAGCGCTTCCGAAATCGAGCAGAAGATGACGCCGGCCTTGGCCAGTTCCTTCTTGAAGGTCGTGACGACGGAGACCGAATCGAACACGGCGTCGACCGCGACGCGGCCGGCCATGCTGGCGTAGCCATCCGCAAGCGGGCTATCGTCGCTGGGGCTCGGTTCGCCGGTTTTGCGCACGCCGGCCAGGATCTCCTGCTCCTTCAGAGGGATACCGAGCTTGGCGTAGGTCTTTAGAATCTCCGGGTCGACCTCGTCCAAACTCTTCGGTCCGCTCGTGCCCTTCGGCGCCGAGTAGTAGTAGAGGTTCTCGAAGTCGATCTTGGGGTAGTGCAACTTCGCCCACGTCGGTTCCTTCAGCGCCCGCCAGCGGCGGTACGCGTCAAGTCGCCATTCGAGCATCCAAGCTGGCTCGCCCTTCTTGTCGGAGATGAAGCGGACGGTGTCCTCGTTGAGACCGCGCGGCGCCTTCTCCGACTCGATATCGGTTTCGAAGCCGTATTTGTACTTGTCGACGTCGATCGCCTTGACCTGTTCGATGGTTTCTTTTACGGCGGCCATGGTCTTCTCCGTTGCTCGTGATCGTGTTGTTTGTTCTGTCTTTTTTTGTCGTGTCGTCAGGCGGCGGCGTTGCGTGCATGTGGCGCGGAGGCAATGTCGCGCCACGCATCCAGGAAGCGGTCGACCTCGCGGTCGGTGGTCGTCGGCCCGAGGCTGATGCGAACCGCGGACCGCGCGATACCTTCCGCGTAGCCCATCGCCAACAGCACGCTGCTAGCGCCAATCTTTCCAGCGGAGCAGGCGGCACCGGCGCTGATCGCAAAACCGGCAAGGTCGAAGCGGATCACCAGCGTTTCTGCGGAAAGGCCGGGCACAGCAACGCACGTCGTGTTCGCCAACCGGTCAGCCGTTGCACCGACGACTTCGGCGTTCGGCGTCAGCGCGACGACTCCCGCTTCGAGCCGATCGCGCAGGGCGGCGATCCGGTCCCGCTCGGCGATGGTCTGCCGCGCCACTTCGGCGGCGGCGCCGAAGCCGGCGATACCTGGAATGTTTTCGGTACCGCCACGTCGGCGACGCTCCTGCCCGCCGCCCTGGATCAGCGCGGGCAGCTCAACGCCATCGCGTAGGATCAGCACGCCGACGCCCTTGGGGCCGCCAAGTTTATGCGCCGAGACGGCCATTGCGTCGACGCCAAGATCGCCGAATGCAACTGGCACGCGCCCCGCGGCCTGAACGGCGTCTGTGAACACCATGGCGCCGGCATTGCGCGCGATTGCTGCGGCGTCCGCCAGCGGTTGGAGGACGCCAGTCTCATTGTTGGCAAGCTGGAGCGCGAGCAGGACGCGTTTGGCGCCGTGCGTAGTGGTCGCCGTCCGGATTTTAGCTGCAAGGTCGGCCAGATCGACCACGCCATCGCGGGTAACGCGCAGATCGATGATTTCGCAACCCGAGGCGCCTGCGGGCTTCAGCACCGCATCATGCTCGATGCCGGCCCGCAAGATTGCACCCCAGGAGCTGGCGAGCACCATGTTGCAGGCTTCGGTGGCGCCGCTCGTGAACACGACTTCCGAGGTTCGTGCGCCCACCAGGGCCGCGACCTGATCCCGGGCCGTCTCGACCATCGCGCGGGCGCGGCGGCCCTCG
The DNA here is from genome assembly GCA_001464855.1 of Rhizobiales bacterium Ga0077530. Taxonomy (GTDB): domain Bacteria; phylum Pseudomonadota; class Alphaproteobacteria; order Rhizobiales; family Hyphomicrobiaceae. The sequence goes on along the minus strand of LNEA01000396.1, from coordinate 6,367 downwards.
ACGTGAACTGAGGAAGGGTTGCCGAACACACCGAGGGCGCGCTCAACCGCTCGCCATGCTTCGGGGTGAAGCGGCGCGGTCGCGTTCCAATCGAGGTATGTCCGCTCGCCGGTCATTCCACCTGCCGTATCGGGTTCAGTTGCGCCGCGTCGGCGCGTGGGGCTGGGGCGATTGGCCAGCGTTGATGCGCGGGCAAACCGTCCAATACGTCCTGCAGCGTCACGCCCGATAGGAACCCGGCGATCTGCGCGCCCAGAGCCTGCCAGAGTTCGTGCGTGAGGCAGCGGTGGCCCGGCAGGCACGTCGTGCCGTCTTCGCCGTGGCACCGCGTCATCCGCGTGTCTTCTTCGACTGCCGTCATGATGTCTGAAATGACGATCTCGGTGGCCGGCCGACCCAGCCGGTAACCGCCGGAGCGTCCGCGCGCGCTCTCGACCAGACCGGCCCGGCGCAGCCGAATGAAAATCTGCTCGAGGTAGGCGATCGATATGTTCTGGCGTTCAGCAATCGCCGGAAGGGGCGTGGCACCGGCTGCGCCCTGCTTGGCCAGGTCCGCCATCGCCATGACCGCGTAACGGCCCTTAGTATTCAGTTCCATCGTTCGATACTTTCACGCCTACTCGACATCCACTCGGCCGATGCCGCTCTGCCATAACGATCTTGCGTTCCGGGCATGGTTACGTGCTAAGAGACGCGCCACACGCGCCCGGCAGAACGAACTCCACTTTGGAGCGTTTCTAAATCCTGGCCTGTATATGTAAATTCCGAGCGAGCGAGTCAAGTATTTTCGATTGCTGATCTCGAAATGCCGACTGAGTGCATGAGGAGCAGCATTTCGATGCTGTCGGACGCATCCGCAAAGGTCTGATTGCCGCCGCCCAGCTAGCAGAAAGTCCAAAGCCTCCATGCCCGAAATCATGATCAACGGCCCGGCCGGTCGCCTCGAAGCTCGCTATCATCACGAGGGGCGCAGCGAAAACCCGATCGCCCTGATCCTGCATCCGCACCCGCAGTTCGGCGGGACGATGAACAATCAGATCGTCTACCATCTCTATTACACGTTCACTGAGCGCGGATTTTCGGTGCTGCGCTTCAACTTCCGCGGCGTTGGACGCAGCCAGGGCTACTTCGACAACGGCCCCGGTGAACTCGCCGACGCAGCCTCCGCGCTCGACTGGCTGCAGCTCCAGAATGTCGACAGCCGCTCGTGCTGGATCGCTGGCGTCTCCTTCGGCACTTGGATCGCCATGCAGCTTCTGATGCGGCGCCCGGAGATCGACGGTTTCGTGTGCATCGCGCCGCCGGCGAACCTCTACGACTACTCGTTCCTGGCGCCCTGCCCGTCCTCCGGCATTCTGATTTCCGGCGAGCGCGACAAGGTCGTGCCGAGCGCGTCGGTCGAAGAGATGTCGCGCAAGACCAAGGTCCAAAAGGGCATCAAGATCGAGCACACCATCGTCCAGGGCGCCGGTCACTTCTTCGAAGACAAGAACGAAGAGCTGAAGCAGATCGTTGGCGACTACGTCGACATGCGCATGATCGAAATCGAGAAGGCGAAGCGCGAAGCCGAGTAGCGCGAGAGGGGCTCACGATGTCCGGTTCGGCCGCGCCTAGCGTCACGGCGCTCTACCGCTATGCTGTCAAAGGCCTGAGCCCCGAAGCGCTTCCCTCCGTGACGCTCGCAGCCGGCGGCACCATGCCGTTCGACCGCGCCTATGCGATCGAAAACGGCCCCGGGCGGTTCGATCCTGAAAGCCCGCGCCACCTCCCGAAGATCACCTTCCTGATGTTAATGCGTGACGAGCGGCTCGCAACGCTCGTCACCACGTTCGACGACGCCACCGAAACACTGACGGTGATGCGCGGCGGCAAACAGGTCGCGCGAGGCCAGCTTTCAACGCCGCTTGGCCGCAAAATGATCGAGCAGTTCTTTGCGGCGTACATGCAGTCCGAGTTGCGCGGCCCGCCGAAAGTTGTTTCCGCGCCCGGCCACAGCTTCTCCGATGTCGCGATGAAGTGTCTCCACATCGTGAATCTGGCGACCGTGCGCGATCTCGAGCGCGTTGTCGGACGGCCGATCGATCCGCTGCGCTTCCGCGCCAACGTCTACATCGACGGGCTGGAGCCATGGGTCGAGCGGAGCTGGGTCGGCAATGAGATCGCGATCGGCGGAATTCGTTGCGCGATCGTCAAGGACACGGTGCGTTGCGAGGCGACCAACGTCGATCCGCAAACCGCCGCCCGGGATATGGCGATCCCATCGACGTTGCTGCGCACGTGGCGCCACAGCGACCTCGGTGTCTACGGGAAGATCGTCAGCGGCGGGCAGCTCGCCGTCGGTGATGCGGTGGTCGCGCCGGGCGCCTGATCAGTCCCGCCGCCGCTTCGTCGGTACGCCGAAAAGTTGAAGGCGGTGCCCGACGAGTTCGAAACCCAACTCCTTCGCGACGCGCTCCTGCAGCTTCTCGATTTCCTCGTTGTGGAACTCGATCACGTCGCCGGTTTCCACGTTGATCAGGTGATCGTGGTGCTCGCTGCCGGCTTCCTCGAAGCGCATTCGCCCGGCGCCGAAATCATGACGCGCGATGATGCCTTTGCGCGCCAGCAGGCTCACGGTGCGGTAGACGGTCGACAGCGATATGCGAGGATCGACGGTGCTGACTCGGCGGTGAACTTCGTCGACATCGGGGTGATCGGAGGCCTCGGAAAGCACGCGGGCGATGACGCGGCGCGGCGCCGTCATGCGCAGGCCGTGCTCGGTGCAGAGCTGCTCTATTCTGCTTGCCTGCCGATGGGCCTCGTCGGACATGAGCAACCTTGACGTCTGAGTGCGGGGCCAAGCCTCCGGATAGGGCGATAGATGCGAACTGAAGCAATTTCGCCTTATAGGTCGGCCTGCGCGCGCCGTCCACTGGCGGGCGCGTCATCGATTCGGACGTGGTCAACGCGAGGTGGTGACTGCCTCTCCGCGATCGTTGCCAAGGTACGCCTGCGCGCGCGTCCAGCCGAGACGCACTGTCGCCGCGATGAGCTTGACGTACTCGCTGAACAGAAAGCGCAACGTGCCCGGCGACTGCCACCACGCCTGGTCGCGGACATTTCGCGACAGGACGGGATGCGCGATGAAATTCACATGCGGCATGGCGCGGGAGAATTCCGCAAGCGTTCGCGGCATATGGTAACTCGACGTCACCACGATCAGTTTCCCATAGCGCCGATGAGCTGACCAATCGCGTGCTTCCTCGGCGTTGCCGACGGTGTCGTGCGCCTCGCGGCCGATATCGACGCAGCACTCGAACAAGCGGCGATCCTCGCCGGTGTGTTCGAGAATTGCGCCCTTCGTCGTGCGCGGGTTGACGCCAGAAATCAGAAGCCGTCGGCCGGCGCCTTGGCGCAGCAGCCCAAGTGCGACGTTGATCCGGTCCTCACCACCCGTGACCACGACAATGGCGTCGGCTTTCTCTGTTGTGGAGGGCTGGGCCGTCGTTGCGGTCAGGGCAAAAGAAACGAAGCCAGCGATAAAGCCGGCGATCGCAACAATCAGCCCGATCCGTAAGATCCGTCCCATTGACAGGTTCCGGATGAAGATTTCCCCCAACGCCTGCTACGGCGGTGATTCTGCGCTCGCGGCGATTTGTGCGCACAACCGCGAGCTATGTCAACGCGACTGCACCCGCACTTGGTGCCATCCGACAACCCGGTCAGCAATCTCGTCAATGCTGGCTGTGCAGGATGCGTTTGACGCTCACGCGCGACGTAAACATGCAGAGCACGGCGATGATCAGAACCACAAGCACCAGAACGAGATAGCCGAGCGGGTCGAGATTGCCTGCGCCGACGAGCCGCCGAAGTTCCGCCATCGTCAAGGCACCGCCGCCGAGGGCCTGCATGATCGTCGGCATCATGAAGAATACAGCCATCGCGGTGAGGGCACCGACGAGACCCGCGCGGATGCCAAGACGAAGGAACTGCGTCTCGAATTCGCGAGCGATGAACCGGTCCGTCGCGCCAACGAAATGGAGGACTTCGACGATGTCGCGGTTCGACGCCATGGCGCTCCGCGTTGCCGAGACGATGATCGCCGTGGTCGCGGCGCCGACCAGGATGAGGATGGCGATGCCACCGAGCGCCAGCGACCGGGTGACGGCGCGGATCTGCTGCTGCCAGTGGCGGTGATCATCGAGCGTCGCACCCTTGAACTGCCCCGCCAGCCCCGCTCTCAAACGGTCGAGATCGGGAGGTGTGACGCGGTCGAGTTCGAGCGCGATCAGCCGCGGCACCGGCAATTCCTTCAGCGCCTCGGATTTGCCGAGCCAGGGCTCGATCAACTCGGCCGCCGTCTCGAGGCTCAGCGGCCTGACGCCGCGTACGCCGGGCTGCGAGGCAAGAAATACGGTGACGTCGCGCACCACGCGTTCAGTATCGACGTTCTCGCGCGGCTCGATCTGAATCGTGACCTCGCTCGACACGTTGCGCAGCCACGCGGAGGCGGACTGGTTGATCATGTAGACCGCGCCGGCCGTCAGACAGGCGAGAAAGCACATGATCGTCACGACCAACGTCAGCGAGGTTCCCGTGACCGTGCCGGCCGGAACGATGGGTGAGTTGATCTGAATGGAATCGACATCGACCGGCGACGACGGCGTCGAGGCGTGTCGCTCAAACCCCGGATTACCCAGTTCGAGCGGCTGACTGTATTCGTCGACGTGTGGTGGCCCCGTGGTCGATGACGGCACGTAGTCGTCGACGTCGTCGTGCATCCGCGATCCAGGCGGAGGCGGGCGCGGAAACGGCGGCCTGTCATACGATCCGGACATGGCCCTCGTTCAGCTCCAGGCGCGGCGCGCGGTACTGCCGCATCAGTTGATGATCGTGCGTGGCGATGACGACGGAGGTGCCAAGCCGGTTGAGTTCGACAAAGAGACGCAGCAGCCGCCTCGCCATCTGCGGATCGACGTTACCGGTCGGCTCGTCTGCCAGCAGCAGCTCGGGCTTGCCGATCACGGCGCGGGCAATCGCCGCACGTTGTTTTTCGCCGCCCGAGAGCACCGAGGGATTGGCGTGCATCCGTTCGCCGAGGCCAACCCACTGCAGCAGGTCCGTCACGTCCTCGCGGTATTCGTCGAGCCGGCGACCGACGACGCGCAGCGGAAGGGCGACGTTCTCCCACGTCGACAGGTGATCGAGCAGGCGAAAATCCTGGAACACGATGCCGATCCGCCGCCGCAGCTCCGACCGGCGCCGCGAATCGGCACGATTGGCATTCTGCTCGAACAGCTCTATGTGACCGCGCGTCGGCTTCAGCGACAAAAACATCATGCGCAGCAACGACGTCTTGCCAGAGCCCGACGGGCCGGTGAGAAAGTGAAAGGAGCCAGGCTCTAGATCAAACGAAACGTCGCGGAGAACATCCTCGCCGCGTCCGTATTTCAGTCCGACGTTCTGGAGCCTGATCACCAGGTATCCCTCGCGGCTGGCCTGCCCTGACCCCTAGTCTCATACTGCTGGGCGTTCGCCGCTTTGCACTGCATCTCTGTGCGATCAATCGGCGAGGAATATGGCGCGGTCAAGGGGTGCTTGCCGCCCGCCCGAAGCTACGCCGGATCGCAATGACGCCACGAGGCTGCTATACCTCCCCACCGTCCGTCTGCAACCCCCAAGATCACACCTCGCGAGCGAAATCCATGACTATCGCAGCATCCGAAGCGCAAGCGATCGAGGTCGTCTATACGGCCGAAGCCATCGCGAGCCGCATCGAGGCGCTGGCCGAGGCCATTGCGGCATTGCGTCTCGATGGCCTTCTGGCCGTGCCCATCCTGACCGGAAGCTTCGTGTTCGCGGCAGACCTCCTGCGCGGGCTGCATCGCGCGGGTCTGACGCCCGAAGTCGATTTCATGTCGATGTCGAGTTACCGCAAGGGCACCAGGTCGATCGGCCAGGTCGACATCCTGCGCGATATGCAGATCGACGTCGCCGGCCGCAACGTGCTGATCATTGACGATATCCTCGATACCGGGCGCACGCTCGCATTCGCCAAGGATCTGATCGCAGCGCGCGGGGCGGCACGGATCGTCTCGTGCGTACTGCTCGAGAAGAAGTCCCGGCGCGCGGTGGCAGTCGACGCCGATTTCGTTGCTTTCGACTGTCCGCCGGTGTTCGTCGTCGGCTACGGCATGGATCTCGCGAACCGCTATCGCGAGCTGCCGTTTGTCGGCAAGGTTGCGGATTAGGATCGTTCGCGCATCATAAGCCAACTTCGCCCGGCGGTGGCGCCGTCGCTGACGCCGATCCAATGGTAACCGGCACGCTCCGCGGCACGAACCGCGGGTTCATAGCGGATCGGCACGATGGTCGCGCAGGCGACGGC